>JAKAKK010000021.1 GCA_021813525.1 bacterium | reverse complement strand
CCAATCTTAAAGATTACCTGGATATCGTATGCCTGGGCATCGTAGCCGATATAGTTCCGATGTACGGAGACAATAGAACCCTCACGCGTTACGGCCTTCAAATACTTAACGCGGGACAAAGACCCGGCATAAAAGAACTCAGGCGCATCTGCGGACTGCATTTCGATAACGTCAACGAGTCTGATATAGCATGGAAAATAGCTCCGAAAATAAACGCCGCCGGCAGGGTCGGCAATCCAGCCGTTGCAGTGGAACTTTTAACTCAAAACGACCCTAAAACCGCTTTCGGTCTTGCCCAAGAACTGGAATCGTTCAACAGAAAAAGACAAATGCTTGAAGACGCCTGCTTTAACGATGCGATAAACCTCATTAAAGAAAAAGACGGCAAAGAAGAAACGCTCCCTGTTGTTATATTAAAAGGAGAATCATGGCATCCCGGCGTAATAGGCATAGTATCCTCGAAGCTGTCGGACTATTTGCAAAAACCCGTCCTGCTTCTTACCGGATTCAAAGAGAACGTTTATATCGGTTCGGCAAGGTCATGCGGCAATATAGACATATACGCTTTCTTAAAAAATTACGAGCCTTTTTTTTCCAAGTTCGGCGGACATAAAATGGCTTGCGGATTAACCGTGCGGAAGAACGGAGAGATAGACGATTTTATCTCCGCGGTTTTAAAAGACAGCAAAAAAAATATTCCCGAAGAAACAGGACAAAACGGCGCAAAGCCTGATACGGCGGCCGAAGAACCGCAGGATTCCGGAAAACCTGCCGTAAAAGGCGGAATGCCGGAAACGGAATACGACGAAGAAATTAATTTGGATTCCATATCCGATAAAGAACTTTCCGAGGTTATAAAATTAATGTCCCCCTGCGGACCGCTTAACGAAAAGCCAAAATTTTTAATTAGAAATATTACGCTTTTAGATATTAACAGGCGCGAGTTTAAAAATAAAACCCCTAAAAAAAATAATGCGGCTAATTGTTATTTTACTTTAAATATTGCCGGTTCATTCCCTTCGGGAGATAACGGCAAAACAAAACATAAAGCGATGATGTTCAACAGGCACGGAACCGCAGAAAATATTTTAGGATTGGACGGCTTGGATAAAAATAAAATTGCCGAGAATAAAATTACCGTTGACGGAATTATATTCGAATTTTTTAACGGATATATAAAAATTCTGAATTTTATATAATACTGATATATTTTATTTATTATTATGAAGATTTTTACCGCCGTAGAAATTGATTGCAACCAGTTTAAAATACTTGAAATCCTCAAAAAAAGACGCGGTTATTTCTTGAATAATTTTGTTAACGCAACCGTCGACGGTTTGGATTGCCGGGATACCAACTCTGTATCCGTCAATCTTAATAAAATTATGAACGAAAATAAAATAGGCAGGAAAAATGTAATAACTTCCTTTAACGGGAACTCGGTTTACAGTTTTAATTTTTTTTTGCCGGATATGCCGGAACCCGACCTCAGAATAGCCGTAGAATACGAACTTAAAAAACTTCTTCCTTTTCCGGTATCCCAGTGCGTATTCGATTATATATATACCGAAAAAATAGACGGGAACGGAAACGGAACGTTAAGCATTACGGCGTTTGCTTCAAAAGAGGACGATATAAAAAACTTTAAAGAAATATTCGACAGGTCGGGAATTAAAATAAAATCGATAGAATGTAAAACAGTATCGATTTATAACAATATAAGATATATAAACAAAAGCGGAACGGGGCATCTTTTGCTTTGCGACATAGGCGATAAATCTATAAAAATAGTCATAATATTAAATAACGCCGTTAATTTTGAAAGAACAGCGGACGTATTAAGCCTAAAAAATCAAAATTACGATGAGGCTTCAAGCCTTGTAGCCGATGAATTAAAAAGAACTATAGATTTCTATTTCGCCGGAAAATCTCTGCCGCCTATAGACGGAATTATTCTCACGGGCATTTTTTCCGGTAAAAGCGGGTTTGACGCAAAAATTTCAGAGGCTACGGCTTTTAGGGCTTATTCAGTTTCAATCCTGAATCTTATAAACTCAGGAAAATATTCGTTTTATTTATCCGAAAGATTAAAAAACCGCAATATAAAAGAAGATTACGAATTTTTCAAACCGCTGGAAGAAATGTGGACTACATTCGGATTGATTATTAATAGATGAATCGAAGAATAAATGAAAAAGAAGAATTCGGAAAAGACGAGAATTAATTTATTGCCCGCCAAAGACAGGAGCCGCATTGCAAAAAGCAGGAAAAGGCTTATAATATTTTTTTTAATTACAGGTTATCTGATATTTATCGCTTTATTGGATTTAACGTTCGTTCTTAACAACAATTATAAAAAAACTGAACTGTCGCGGCTAAATCAACGGCTGACCGTACTCAAAACAAAAAACATTTTAAACGAAACATTCGAATCCGCAATAAACAAAAGAAAAATTCTTTTGGAGGCGATACAAAAAAAAATTGAGGTCATAGACTCCCTTAAAGAACTTAAAGTTGCATGGAATAAAAAGATAAGCGAGATGGTCGCGGCTTCTCCGGACGGGGTATGGATGAGCGGATTATCTCTCGAAAAGGGGGTTATAGCCATAAAAGGAAACAGCGTGTCGCTGTCCGGAATTTCAACCTATATTAGCAATCTTAAAAATACCGGGCTATTTACGAAGATAACGCTTACGGAAGCCAAGAGAAAGATTATCGGCGGCAATACTTTTTATTCTTTTGATTTAAAAGCCGTTTTAAATATCAGGAATATTAACTTTAATAATAAAAAATGAGAATGGGGCCGCTCGAAGAGATAAAAAAAATACCGGCATACTTCAGAACCAATAAAATAACCTTGGTTATACTTATGGCTTTCGTTTTTATTTATTTAATAAATCAGGATATATTTTTAAACGCCTTAGGAAAAAATATCTCCGCAAAAAATACGGAAATATTAAAATTAAAAAACCGGATAAATACGATAAAAAACACGACGGAGTCTCTTACGCGCGAAAAAAATAGTTTATACGGCCTTAAAAGTCAGATTGCGGCATTAAAATTAAAATTAAAAAACGAAGAAATTATGCTTCCTAAGACTTTTATGGTTGCGGATTTAATTAAAAATATTGCGTTGAATAAACCTGCGGATAATTTTGCCATAGAAAATATAAATTTCGGAAAACCCGTCAAGTATGAAAGCGTAACGGCTCTGCCGGTCAGCATTTCAATAACGGGAGGTTTCAATAAAACGGTGGAATTCATTAAAAATATAAACTCCATGAAAAGAATTTTTACTATAGACTATGTTTCTATCAAAGCGAGCAAAAAATCTTTTCCAGATATTAAAGCAGACATAAAAGGATTCGTATTTTCTATGGGCAGTTAGCGGGCGGCTTCTTTTTAAATTTCCATATCAGGGAAGATATAAAAATACTGATTTCGTACATAGAATAAAGCGGCACCGCTATAAAAAACATAGTGACTATATCGGCATGAAAAGCGGCAATGATAAGGCTTATTATCAGGGCATATTTTCTATATTTCTTTAGAAACCCGGGTTTTAATATTCCGGCGAGGGAAAAGAGAGCGGATACCAGCGGCAGTTCGAATATCAGTCCGAATATCAATCCCAGCCTCAAGGCAAAATTAATATAATGGGTCAAATTTATCAACGGCGACAGGTTCGGGCTCTGATAACTCAGGGAAAAATTAATAACGGCGGGCCATATATAAAAAACCATAAAAATTACGCCTGAAATAAAGAACAGCGTTCCGAAAAACAAAAAAGGCAGTAAATACATTCTTTCCTTTTTTAAAAGACCGGGCTTTATAAACTGCCAGAATTGAAACAGTATAAAAGGGAGGGCGAGCATAAACCCGAGAATGAGGGATACTTTTACCTGCATAAAAAAGGGTTCCAGAGGTTTTGA
>JAKAKK010000034.1 GCA_021813525.1 bacterium | reverse complement strand
CCGGGTCTTTGTCCCGCGTTAAGTATTTGAAGGCCGTAACGCGTGAGGGTTCTATTGTCTCCGTACATCGGAACTATATCGGCTACGATGCCCAGGCATACGATATCCAGGTAATCTTTAAGATTGGGATATTCATTCAGCAGACGTTCTTTTACTAAATGTTTTCTAAGGGCAATGCCGAGATTAAAGGCGATGCCTACGCCCGGTAAAAATTTAAACGGAAATTTATCGCCTTTGCGTTTAGGATTCAGTATTGCAAAAGCGTCGGGTAAAATCTCCGTTTCCCCGTTTAAAGGAACTTCGTGGTGGTCGCATATTATTACGTCTATATTTTTGGAGTTTGCATGTAAAACTTCCTTTGTTCCCGTAATTCCTAAATCAACGGTTATCATCAGCGAGAGCGGTTTTGCGCCGCTTTCTCCTATAAAATCGTAAATTTCATTAATAGGCTCTATTCCCAGACCGTAACCGTCTTTTATCCTGTCGGGCAATTTATAGAAAATAGACGAGCCGCCTTCACCGCCGCCATTCTGCTCCGGCTTTATGATTTTTTTTAATTCCCTTAAAAAGGAAACAAGGAAAGACGTCGCCGTAATTCCGTCCACGTCGTAGTCCCCGTATATGCATATCGATTCGCCGCTTAATAGGGCATTAGATATTCGGGTTACGGCTTTTTCCATATCCGATATGAGAAAAGGGTCGTTCAAATATTTAAGGGAAGGATTAAGATAGTTGTCTATAAAAAAATCCAGAGGCGTTTTATCGCCGCCGGTAAATATATCGGAGTAAAAAGGGTCGAAATTTAACTGGGAAAGTATTCTTTTTAAAATAAGGGATGAAGCGGTATTATTGAAATATACCGGAAGACGTTCTTTTAAATATCGGTGAACATATTCTTTTTCCATATTTTAATTTTAAATTTATATGCACTTTTCTAATACTAAATTTATTTATAATGATTCTCGTTTAAAATAACCATAATAGGGCTTGCGATAAATATCGAGGAATAGGTTCCTATTAATACTCCGAGCAATAAAGCAAAAGCAAAGTCGTGCAGAACTATGCCTCCGAGGAAAAATAGCGATAATACGACGAGTATGACCGTCAGCGACGTAACGACCGTTCTCGTTAAAACTTCGTTGATACTTATATTAACGAGGTTTTTTAAATCGATATGCTTAGCCTTCTCCGTTTCGGTTTTCAAATTTTCCCTTATTCTGTCGAAAACTACGACTTTATCGGTAAGCGAATATCCCGCTACGGTTAAAACGGCGGTTATGACTAAAAGCGTAATTTCCTTTTGAAATATAAAAATTACCCCGAGAAGGGCAAGCACGTCGTGGGCGAGGCCTATCGCAGCCGCAAGTCCGAATCTGAATTCAAACCGCCATGTTATATAAAGTATTATCGCGATAATAGATATGATAACGGCGATAACGGCATCTCTCGAAAGCCTTTTTCCTACCGAAGGCCCTATCATTTCGCTGCTTATAACTTTAGGCGGATTTTCCTTAAAGGCGTTCTTAACGGTTTGTTTAATTTTAGCCGTATATGCGTTCAAATCTTTTGCCACGGCTTTAGTCTGGATTATAATATCGTTTTTGCCTTTAATTTTCACTAATTTTACGTCTTTGAATCCTGCCGGTATGAGGGCTTTCCTCACCGAAGCAATCGAAACTTTGTGTTTAAAAGCCATTTCCATAGAAAGTCCGCCGGTGAAATCTATTCCTATTTTAGCCGTTCCGGCTATCATAGCTATAATTTCGACTAAGCCGAATATTACCAGGATAGACGATAAAACGAACGAATATTTTCTTTTTGCTATAAAATTATAATGAGTGTTTTTAATAAATTCCAATTTTAGACCCCGTATTTATGATTTTTATAATATTTGTATTAAATACTTAGTTTATTAAGCTCTTTTTTATTGGATATCATATCGAATATAACCTTCGTGCCTACCAGAGAAGTGAACAGGTTTATCATTATGCCGAGAGACAGAGTGACCGCAAAACCTTTTACCGGACCGGAACCGAAATAAAAAAGTACGGCGGCGGTTATAAGCGCCGTAACGTGAGAATCCAGAATAGTAAAAAAGGCTTTATTGTATCCGTTTTCTATTGCTATTACTACCGGTTTGCCGTCCCTTAGCTCTTCCCTGATTCTTTCGAAGATAAGAACGTTGGAGTCCACGGACATACCTATAGTTAAAATAATTCCCGCGATACCCGGCAGGGTTAGCGTTGCTCCGAACAGCGAAAGCGCCGCCATAAGAAACAGGACGTTTTCTATCAGGGCAAAATCGGCTATTAAACCCGAAAGTTTATAATAAAATATCATAAACCCTATAACGAGTATAGTTCCGACGACGGCGGCAAGGATTCCGTCGTGGATAGAGTCGGCTCCAAGCGTCGGCCCTACCGTATTATTCTGTATTATTTTTACGGGAGCGGGCAATGCTCCGGAGCGCAGAGCTATTGCAAGATTGTTTGCCTGGGCCATCGTAAACCGCCCCGAGATAGAAGCGTTTCCTCCGAGTATCGGTTCTTCTATAACCGGTGCGGAAATAACGTTGTTATCCAATATGATGGCTAATCTTTTTCCGGTATATTTAGTAGTGATATTTCCGAATTGTTTTGCCCCGCGCGAATTTAAAGAAACCCCGACAACAGGCTGGTTATAGCGGTTCATTTGAACGTTTGCGCTTGAGATATCCGCGCCGCTCATTAATACCGCTTTTTTTATGAGGTAAGGTCTTTTTGTAGTTTTATGGGTAAATTTATTAAACGCGGTATGGAAAAGAATTTCGTCGCCTTTAGGGATTTTGCCGTTTAATGCCTCTGTTATGCCGTGTTTATCGTCCACCAGCTTAAAAGTAAGCCTTGCTGTTTTTCCTATTAGTTTAACGGCCTGCTTTACGTTCTTTACCCCGGGCATTTCGACGACTATTAAGTCTTTTCCCTGACGGGCTATTTTCGGAGAAACAAGTCCAAACTGGTCTATCCTGTTTCTCATGACCTCTATTGCGCCGCTGACCGATTCTTTTTTATATTCCGCAAGGTCGGACGGTTTAAAATTTATTATTCCGTCCGATAACTGCAAAGAAACGTGATGGTTTTTCAGGTAATTTTTGATGCCGGAAACCGCCTGTTTGTTTTTAAGGAGATTTCCGCTCAAAACTATACGGTCGTTTTCGAACGACAAATCTTTGCCGCTTCCGATATTCTTGCTTTCTATGAAGGTTCTTATATCGGAGTAGTCTTTGTATAATTTTTCTTTTACGGCTTTATCTACCTCGACTTTTTCTACGAGATACACTCCGCCCTGAAGGTCGAGCCCCAGATGCATTTCTGCATTTCCGATTACGGCTTTCCACCATCCCGGCGTATTCGGGTATATGGAAGGGATTATCGAAAAAAAAGATATAAAAATAAATACGGCTATTAAAATTACTCGAGTTTTAACCGGTTTCATCAATCTCCACCATAAAAGAAAATTAGACTTGTTAAATTATAAAGTAAATATTTTAAGAAAATATAGCATATAGCGGGTTAAAATTCTACCGTTTTTTTACTGTTTTACGGTTTTTGTAGCGATGGCGCTTTTGGTAATTTTAATTTTAACGTCTTTTGCTATTTCTATAGTAAAAAGCTGGTCGGCTATTCCGGTAATAACGCCGAAAATACCCCCCGTAGTCAGAACTTCGTCTCCTACCTTAAGAGATTCTATCATCCTTTTGTGGTCTTTGGTCCTTTTTTGCTGCGGCAGAATCACTAAAAGATAAAAAATGACCACGATGGCGATAAGGGGCGCAAAATTCATTAAAGTCGATTCCCAGCCTCCGGAAGCGGATGCGGCGCCTGAAGCGGCGTAGGCTTTTTTAACCGAGAACAGGCCGGATAAACTTGATAAACCGGATAAAATTTTCATACTT
>JAKAKK010000068.1 GCA_021813525.1 bacterium | reverse complement strand
AATTTAACATATCCGTAATAATCCCGTCATAATGGCGTAACAATAGATATGGTATTATATTTTTTACATATTGAAAATATTAATTTGAATGTTATAATAAAAGGAGAAGTCAATAATGGAAGAAACCAAAAGAAACGAAGACTATATGAATATGAGCTTATCGGTGTCCCCCGAAAAATACTTCGACAGCAGGTTCGACGGTCAGGAGAAACTCTTTGCCGAGAAATTTAACAACCTTCAAATTCAGATAGATACGTTATCAGATAAGTTGGAATCGGAAGTGCAAAGACTGTCCGATAAAATGGATGAGGGTTTTAAAGCACAGAGCGAAAAATTCGATGCCAAGATAGGCATGTTGGATAAAAAATTCGATGCCAAGATAGACGGCATAGATAAAAGGCTTACGCTTGGGTTTAGTTTAATAATGGCAGTTCTTGCGGTTTTGGTAGCATTACATTTTTTAGGGCATTAAATTACAGCACCGTAGGATGTTTGAAGTTTTTGTCGTCTTTGTCCGGATAGTCGATATTGTAGTGCGTACCTCTCGATTCCTTTCTTAAAATCGCGGAAGTTATTATAAGGTTTGCCGTCTCCGCTATATTCCTCAGTTCGAGCAGGTCTGTGGTTATTTTAAAATTCCAGTAATATTCCTTGATTTCCGCCAGCAGGTTGTCTATGCGCCTTTTTGCCCTTTCGAGACGCTTGTCGGAACGGACGATGCCGACATAGTTCCACATAGTCCGCCGGAGTTCGTCCCAGTTATGCGAAACGACTATCATTTCGTCGCCGCCGGTCAAGCCGAAGTCCTTCCACTCCGGCAGAGCGGCCTGTTCGCCGGCATTGCTTAAAGATTCCGGATTCCCGCTTTCTTCCAATTTACCGGCTTCTTTGAACATCCGCGCCGCCGCCTCGTACGCCTTTTTCGCGAAAACGCACCCTTCGAGCAAAGAATTGCTTGCAAGCCTGTTTGCTCCGTGAAGCCCGGTGCATGCGACTTCCCCTATCGCGTAAAGGCCGCCAATAGAAGTCAAGCCGTTTTCGTCCGTCATCACCCCTCCGCAGAGGTAATGGGCGGCTGGAACGACGGGAATCCATTTTTTGGACATATCTATGCCGAAACTTAGCGTGGTTTTAAATATATCGGGAAATCTTTTTTCCAGAAACTCCCTGCTCTTATGGGTCATATCGAGATATACGCATTCGTCTCCCGTCCTTTTAAGCTCGAAGTCTATCGTCCTTGCGACTATATCGCGGGGAGCGAGGCTTTTAAGAGGGTGGACTTTGTCCATAAAAGGCGTTCCGTCTTTTAATCTTAGCGTTCCGCCCTCCCCCCTCAGCGCCTCGGATATTAAAAACGATTTTGCTTCGGGGTGATACAGTATGGTGGGATGAAACTGGTAAAATTCCATATTGGCTATTTTAGCGCCCGCCCTGCGCGCCATCGCTATTCCGTCGCCCGTGGATATATCCGGATTGGAAGTATAGAGGAAAACTTTTCCGGCTCCGCCCGTGGCGAGAACGACGACGTCCGCGCCCGCGGTTATAACTTCGCCTGTATTTTTATTTAAAAAATATGCGCCTAAAACCCTGTTTTCCTTTTCTTTTTCTATTTTAATCTTGCGGGTAGTAATTAAATCGATGCCTATGTGGTTTTCGAATATTTTTATATTAGGCTTTTTTCTGGAAGTTTCGACTAACGCCCTTTCTATTTCCCTTCCGGTAATGTCTCCGGCATGAAGGACCCTTCTTTCGGAATGTCCGCCTTCCCTGCCGAGGTCGAATTCTTTATTGTTTTCCGAATATTTGGCAAATTTAACGCCCCAGTTTAAAAGGTCTTTTACTACTCCGGGTCCTTCTTCCACGACTATTCTGACGATTTTTTCGTCGCAAAGTCCGTCCCCCGCGGTCAGCGTATCCTGGACATGTTTCTCGTAGGAATCTTTATCGAGGTTCATAACGGCGGCAAGCCCGCCCTGCGCATAATTGGTATTAGATTCGGCTTCTTCTTTTTTCGTAAAAATGCCGACGGAAACGGATTCTTCGAACCTGTTTGCAAGGGAAAGGCCGGCTATTCCCGAACCTATAATAAGGACGTTAAAATGCATGGCTAGGATTGTTTGCTATTTATTTACATTCCATTTCAAAACTGCTTTTCCGTTTACTCCGGTAATTATAAGTTTTATCCATTTTACCGAGGGATTCAAAAACAGCTTATTTTCTTTTTGAGCGTAATATTCAGGAAATTTAATAATATACTGTTTCGACCAGTCCGTAACGTATGGAAAAAACTTCTTCAAAAACACTCTTTTTTTCTGAGAAGGCTTGATGCTGACGGGCATTACGCTTTCGCCCTTGTTATTCGTTAAATAAACCATCCATATAGAACGGTTTGAATCTAAATTGTTATAGGATTTTTGCGGGGTATAAACCGAAACTAAAAAAGTAACGTATCCGCGGAGTTTTTTCCTTAATCCTTCAGGCTTTTTCATATAATAATAAAGGTATTCTTTTTCATAAGCGCGGACGAAAGTTCTATTAAAATAAGTAGCCCTTATATACATTACGGTATTCAGTTTATTATAAATATCGGCTTTTCTGCTGGCTTTCCGCAGAGCCGACCTGTATCCGCCGCTCGAATGAACCGCCGGAGGAATACCGAGCGAGCTTAAAACCGAACATCCCGACAGATAAAAAAGAGGGATAGAAACTGCAAAAGACAAGATAATTAAAAAAATCGTTCTTTTCATAAAAGTATTCATAATAACCCTAATACTGCAGCAGAAATTTTATCTTAACTGAATCAAGTCTGTACAAGTACCAATTATCCCGTTATATCGCTTTTCGTAAAAACCGAATGAAGGACGATGCCGTTTTCCTTAAGAAATTCCGCCCCGCCCTCCTGCCTGTCCACCATACAGACCGCGTCGGTTATCTCGTAGCCCTCTTCCCTTGCGTTTTTGACGGCTTTTAAAATAGAGCCTCCGGTAGTAACGACGTCTTCAATTATTAAAATATTAGCTCCTTTAGATAAAAACTGAACCGGTTCTATGAGGTTGCCTTTGCCGTATTCTTTTTTTTCTTTCCTGATAACCACCGATTTTAAAGGGTTTTTATCTAAAAAACTTGCCGCCAGAATTGCCGAAATCAGCGGAATGCCTCCTACCGGAACGCCGGCGATAACCGAAAATTTTAAATCTTTAGCATTTCCGATTTCTTCGTACAGCAGTTTCCCGATTAAATATAGATACTCGCCGTCGAAAGAAATCCTCCGCAAATCTATATAGAAATCGCTCTTTTTCCCCGAAGCGAGCGTAAATTCTTTTTTTTCCCAGCACAGCGTTTTTATAGCGTTTAATACGAAGGTTTTAGTTTCGCCCGCATTATTCATTTTATCGTTTTTGACCGGTAAATTTAATTTAATTTAAAAGACTTCTTTGCTGAAAAGCTTTAACTGCGTCTGGTTTTCATATTCGGATTCGCAGTCTATTTCCTGGGGATAAACGTTTGAAAAGCAGGCCTCGCAGAAATTTACGCCGTTTCCGACGGCTCTTCTTAATCCGTCTATCGAAAGGAATTTAGTAGTAGTAGCTCCGAGTTTGGCGTTTATCTCGTTTTCCGTATATTTAGAAGCCATCAGGTCTTCTTTAACCGGAGTGTCTATTCCGTAAAAGCAGGGAGCTATTACCATAGGAGAGCTTAAGCGCAGATGAATTTCTTTTGCTCCGGCAAGTTTAAGCATATCGACTATTTTTTTAGACGTAGTTCCCCTTACTACCGAGTCGTCCACCACTACGACTTTTTTGCCCCTTATAACGTCGGGAACCGGGTTTAATTTTACCTTCACGCCGAAATGCCTTATAGATTTTTTAGGCTCTATGAAAGTTCTGCCCACATAGTGGTTTCTGGTAAAACCCATTTCGAAATCTATTCCGGAACCTTTTGAGAACCCTAAAGCGGCAGGCACTCCCGAATCGGGAACAGGTATTACGATATCCGCTTGAGGGGTAGATTCTTCGGCAAGCTCCCTGCCCATCCGCAGCCGCAGGCTGTAAATGGATTTACCGTTAAAAA
>JAKAKK010000031.1 GCA_021813525.1 bacterium | reverse complement strand
ATCTTCCTGTCAGAACGCGGGCAATTGCGACGTGCATTTTATGTGGCTCGATATTCAAAAAATGCTGACGAAAGCCCTAAGCTCTTATTCCATCGCCGATTTTGCAGCCGATAAAAAAGGGAATATGGAAGTCTTATCGGGAGTTGTGCAATAAGAAAAAGGCGCTTAGATTTTTTTAAAAAGAATATTGTTTTCCATGTGAACGTGAATCATTATATCGTCCGAAATATTCTTCAGCAGTTCGTATGCATGCTTATAAGAAGCGCAGGCGTCTTTAGGAACCGAATAGCCGGAGCTTAAAAAAAGCATCTCTTTCAGAATATGCCCTACGTATTCATGGTAATACAGCGCATCTTCTATTTCTTGTTTTATGTTTTCGGTTTTTCCGGCTTTTATATCGCTCAAGAGTCCTTCTTCTTCTTTGTCTAAATGAAGGAACATAGCCTGCGACATTTTAGTAAAAAGCTCCCTTATTTTAAGGAGTTCCGGGTGTCCCTTTCCGTGGACGTTTGCAATTTTTTCGACATAACTTTCGGCCTCCGGAATATGAACCCGTAAAAACGTATGGTGTATATTAACTATATAGTCTATTAAAAAATTAACGTCCCAGTCGTTCGCTTTTTTACTTAACGAATAATTATCGTCGTTTTCCGTCGCCGAAGGACTTTTTAATTCATCGACTATAAGCAGCCGGTCTATGCCGGATTCTTCGCATACATCTTTTAACGTTTTTGAACCGCCGCAGCAAAAATCCACGCCGTATTTTTTAAATACCCCGATTTTTTCCGGATTTTCCGAAGCTATTTCGCCTACGCTCTTTAAAAGTAAAACATCCTCATTGGTTTCCATTTATATTTCTCCTCGAATTTTAAATTTCCGTTATTTATTTATTAACCTATAGTTCTATTATCCCTAATCTTAAACGTTTAATATATGATTTTTGTCACATTAATAAAATAATTTTATGAAAAGGAAAATTAATTATATCCACCTTCCAATTCTTCATTTACTATAAAAATATGGTAAAATATCGTTATGAAAAACAAAACGATATTTTATATTTTACTTGCAGGCATAACAATTTTTGGACTGATATTTTTAATCTACTTTATACATAAAAATAATTCCGCAAAAAACGTTATAAATCTTAAGGAATTGTCTCCTATCCGGCAGATAAACAAACAAGCTTCCAGTTTGCGCCTGTCCGAAAAGTCTTTACCTAAGCCTTATTTTAAACTTGCAGTAGCTTCTATGATGTCGCCCGTCGCAAATATCGATGCATATAAGCCTTTCGCGGGATATATCGGCCGGGCGCTTCATATGCCCGTTAAGATTGTTCAGAAGAGGACATATTTGGCGGTTAATAACCTGCTTATAAAAAATAAAATAGATTTAGCTTTTATATGTACCGGAGCATACGTTTACGGAGGATTAAAGAACAAAGTAAAAATAATCGCCGTTCCGGTTATAGACGGAAGAAAAACATATCAGGCCTATATAATTGCCCATAAGCCTTCGAAGATTGAATCGATTAAGGATTTGAAGGGGAAGGTATTCGCCTTTACCGAACCGTTATCGAATACCGGCTATGAATATCCCGTTGGTTTTTTTAAAAAAAACGGTATAAACCCTAAAACGTATTTTAAAAGAGTAATATTCACTTATAATCATACGGATTCTATTAAAGCGGTTGCGGCGGGTATTGCAGACGGCGCATCCGTCGATTCCATCGTTTACTCTTACACATACGATAAATATAAAAGCGTCCGGCTTCACACGAAAATTATTTTAAAATCGCCCCTGTTTCCTATCCCGCCGATAGTTATGCCCGATAGAGTAAATAAAAGATTAAGGGCTAAGGTTAAAAAAATTCTTTTAGGCATGTCGAAAAACCCTAAAGGCAGATTAATTTTAAAACAACTTAATATCGACGGTTTTGCCCCGCCGGATATAAGCAGATATAAATAAATATGAGATTTTCTTTATTATCCGCGGCAGTTTCGATTTTAAAAAAATTTTATAACGTTTCATTAAGGATAAAAGTTATAGGCCTTGTCATATTTGCGACGCTGTTGCTCGGACTGCCCGTTATATATTTTGTAAATATAGATTTTTCCCGGCAAAATAATATGCAGTTAAAATTAATGAGCTTAGCCATTGGTAAACAATTATCGTCCCAGTCGGTAAATTATATTCTCGAGGACAATTTTTACGCTTTGGAAAAATTATTAAAAAGCTCGGTTAAAAGCGACCCCGACTTAGTTTACGCATTTATCGAAAACAAAAAAGGCGAGGTTATCGCTTCGACTTTTGACGGCGGATTCCCCGCAGATTTATTGAAAGTTAACAGCTTTAACCCCAAAAGTTTATCCGCAGTCAAAATTAAAACAAATGAAGGCTTGGTATATGATACCGCCGTTCCGATATTACGGGGGCGGTTAGGCACGGTAAGAGTCGGAATTTCCACTAAAAGGTCGAGCATGCTTCTTTATTCGCTTATAAGGTCTATAATTATAGTTATGATTTTTGCCGCCGTTTTAGCTATTATACTTTCAAGTTCTATCGCATGGTGGGTTATGACGCCTATAGTAAAACTGTCGGAAGCTTTTAATAAAGTCAAAAGCGGCAGTTACGACGTAAAACTCGATATTAAAAGAGACGACGAGATAGGAATGCTCGCGAGAGATTTTAATAAAATGGCGGTAAGTTTAAAAAAAGCAGACGAAGAAAGGATGGAAAACGACAACTTAAGGAAAAATTTTATCAATAACGTAATAAAAGCTCAGGAAGAGGAGAGAAAAAGGATAGCAAAAGACCTGCACGACCAGTTTGCCCAGATGCTCGCATACATAAAAATAAGAATCGGACTTCTTAAAAATCTTAATAACATCGAAGAAGCAAGGGAAAGCGTTGCTCAAATCAGCGAAGAGCTGACTAATGCTTTAGACGTGGTGCGAAATATCGCAAGAAGCCTTATGCCCGGAATACTTGAAGAAATGGGCCTGGTGTGCGCGGTTACCAGCTATATAGACGATATTAATAAAAAGAGCCTTAATTTTAAAGTAGATTTTTATTCGGATTACGATATTAAAAACAAAAGATTCGACCAGAATATAGAAATTAACGTGTACAGAATAATTCAGGAGGCTCTGTCTAACGTTATACTCCACTCGCATTCAAATTATGCTAAAATAAATTTAGGAATTGCGGAAGGAAAAATCATAGGCTCCGTAGAAGATTACGGAACGGGTTTTAACTACGGACTTATCAGCAAGGACAGTCTCGGAATATTCGGGATGACGGAAAGGGCAAAACTTTTAGGAGGAGATTTAAAAATCGAATCTAAAACCGGCGCCGGAACCCTGATAAATTTTTATATTCCCTTATAATTAAAATAAAGCCGCAACGGGAGATAAAATTAATGATAAATATAGTTTTAATCGACGACCACTTTCTTATGGTTTCCGGCTTAAAAATGATAATAGCCGGGCAGGAGGATTTGCGGGTCGTGGGAACCGCAAACGATGCCGTGTCGGCAATGGGAATCGTTAAGGAAAAGAAACCGGACGTTATAGTTTTAGACATTTCCCTTCCAAAAACTAACGGACTTGATTTAATAATAGGGCTTAAAGAAATTTCTCCCGATTCCAAGCTCCTTATTTTAACTATGTACGAAGACAGGCAGTATGTTCAAAGGGCGCTCGATAACGGCGCATTGGGTTATCTGCCGAAAAAAGCCGTAGAATATGATTTGATTTACGCGATTAAGACCGTAGCCGAAGGAGAATTATATATTCATCCGTCATTAGTAAAAGATTTAATAGGCAAAGACAAAAATGTCGAAGAATATCGGAAATATAACGGCGCAGGCGAGGGTTCAGCCCCCGCCGGAAGCGAAAACGCCCTTCGAAATTTATGGAATAATTTAAGTCCGAGAGAACAGGAAGTCCTTATATTCGTAGCGGAAGGTTTTTCGAACAAGGAAATAGGAGAAAAGCTTTTTATTAACGATAAAACAGTAGCAACCCACCGCTTGAGGGGAATGGAAAAATTAGGATATATAAATAAATCCGAGCTCG
>JAKAKK010000012.1 GCA_021813525.1 bacterium | reverse complement strand
AGGAACCGAATGCAATCAATATTTTGGATTTTTTTCTTAAAAGATGCGCCATCTCTTCGTTTTCTTCGGTTCTAATCCCTCCGTTAAAAAAAGTTATAAAAATGCTTTCGTCCGGCAGTTCTTTTATATCCCGCTTCTTCGTGTCTAAAAGGCAGGGGCAGAACATAAAATCGAAGTTGGCATCCAAATCTATTATCTTTTCGTTAATATTTACAAGCGCGATTTCGCACCCGCCGCATGAAGCCCCCCAGTACATGGCGATTTTAGGTTTACCGGTCATAATACATACCTAGCCTCCATTTATTATTTTTATTTCGTAATTTATAATTTATACATATTCACTATTCCGGATGCCTTATCCATATCGTCCACCATTTGTATTACGGAATCGGTTATGCTTGACGTCGAGTCCGATATATTTTTTGATTCCGCCGATATTTTTTTAGCGGACATGCCCAGTTCCTGCATGGAAGCGTTCTGCTCCTCTATCGCCGAAGCCAGATTGTCGGTATAGTCTTTTATCGAACCGGCTTCCTTGTTTACGAAACTGTTGGAATCCACAAGCCTGTTGACGGTTTCGACGCCGTATGAAACGGTGTTCTCGGTTTCCTTAATTAAAGTCTCTACGTCGCGCGTCGCTTTGGTTACTTTTTCCGCCAATTTCCTTACCTCGTCCGCCACCACTGCAAAACCTCTTCCCTGTTCTCCAGCACGCGCCGCCTCTATGGCCGCATTAAGCGAAAGAAGGTTCGTCTGGTCCGCTATCTCTCTAATTACCGTAATAATATTCGTAATTTTTTTCGTGCTTTCGTTGATTCTCTGAATAGAATCGTATAAATCCGAAACATGCCCCGCATTCGTATTCATAAGCCCTACTATGTCGTCCACTTTTTCTCTCGATTTTGCGCTTAATTCGGCTATACTGCTGATTGTCCTGGTATTTTCTTCTATGGTCGCAACCGTCCTCGATAATTCTTCCGACTGGCCGGAGCCTGCATTATTAAGTTCGCTTATCTGGCTCAGCAGCGTTCCAAACTCGACCGATACCTTTATTAATTCGTTCTTTGTTTCCGTTATATCCTGAGCCACAGTTCCGATAGCTTCCGTTAATGCGGAATTAGATTCCGAATAAAGGTCTGCGGTCAATAATGTTTTATCGCCGCCGGCCAGACAGCCCGCTTTATTTATATCATTAAAGTTTAAATTCCTGCTTGCCATCAATTTTGCGCATGAATTTAACGAACCGACGAATATATTTATTTCGCCGGATATTTTATATAATTTATTTATAATTTCATTAATGCCGTTTTTTGTAAAAACGCCTATTTTCCCATGTTCGTTTAAGAAATTCCCTTTCTCGATATTATCCACGACAATTTGAATGGATTCAAGGGGCTTAATCAAAAAATAATATATATAAACGGCGGAGATTATTATGCCTGCAATTATTAAAGCTAATGCTGATTCTTTAGAAAAATAACGGGGGAAGATAAAAAACGGCACGGCAGATATAATTACCGTAAATAAATATACGGCTGCGAACTTTACCGCGATATCGTAAGAAACTTTCTTAAATGTCATGATTGCCTCTCCATTTTAAATATTTTTATAAATAAATATTTAGATTGAATACTGCAATTATTATGCCATTAATAAGATTAGATGAAGTATCGTATTTACTTCTTATAAATACTGCATAACTGCGTGCGATTGGCGAATATGCAAAGCCTGACCCAAAAACGGCTAACGCCGCCATTAAAAAAATAAACAGTTTTCTCATGAATGCCTCCATTTTAAAATTATTTGCAAAAAAGATAAGCAATTACCGTGCCATAATATTTTTTAAAAGTATTATCCTTTATAAATTAATTTATGCAACGATATAAATAGTTAGAGCAGGCAAGTGCTAATTAAAAGTGCGGACGGCATTGTTTGCATTCTGCCAACTAAGTTGGCGTTTGTACATACGGTTCAATAATTCAATTCAAAATTAAATTAAACCGGGATTTTGGAGGCGGCAACTCGAGGCGGCAATTCAATTTGACTTTACGCAAAAAATAGGCTAATATAATTAAACCTTTTTAATTATACCGCAGCATATTCGGTATATCTTGCATGCCGGTTTATTTAAGCCCGCTCAAAATTAATTTAATATTTATGTAGAGGTTTGTATAAAATGAGAAAAAGAATAAATAGATTGGCCGACGGCCTGCGCCCGCTTAAGCAGATGTCGCATCCGACCGACCTTATAAAGCAGTTTACTCCTAACTGGTTCACTATGAATATGGGTACGGGCATTCTATCCCTTATGCTCGCGGCTTTCCCTTATAAGATTGCCGGACTGCATCTGGTAGCCGAAAGTTTATGGATTATAAACATCGCGCTATTCGCAGTATTCAGCGTTCTTTTTATTGGACGTTTCGCTTTTTATTTCGAATCCGCCAAAAAACTTCTCGGACATCCGGTGCAATCGATGTTTTTAGGCGCCATACCCATGGGATTGATAACTATCGTAAACGGAATTTTGCTATTCGCGGGCAAAGGCGCGACGCAGATTGCTTTAAATTTATGGTATTTTGACGCTTTTATTTCGATAGTGGTGGGTTTGCTTGTTCCTTTCTATATGTTCACCAATCATAAACACAGCATAGAAGATATGACTGCGATATGGCTTTTGCCTATAGTGCCTGCTGAAGTCGCCGCCGCATCGGCGGGTTTTTTAGCTCCGCACGTCGCTCCCGCAGTCGGCAGATACGTTATAATCCTCGGCTATGCGCTGTGGGCGTTCTCGGTTCCCCTGGCATTCGGCATCCTCGTTATATTATTTTTGCGCCTCGCATGGCACAAACTGCCGCATAGAGATATGGCGGTATCTACCTGGCTGACGCTGGGACCTATAGGCACAGGCAGTTTAGGCCTGCTTCTTCTCGGAAACGATGCGCCTGCGTTGTTTGCCGGAACAAAACTTGAAATTTACGCAAAAACGGCTTACGGTTTCGGACCTATAGGCGGACTGATTCTCTGGGGATTAGGCTTTTGGTGGCTGATAACTGCGGTTCTCATGACTCTCAGATATATGCAGGAAGACCTGCCTTTCAATATGGGCTGGTGGGGTTTTACTTTTCCCTTGGGTGTTTATACATCGGCCACAATTGAACTGTTTAGAATAACCGGAATAGCGCCGTTTAAGGTGTTTGGAGCCGTTTTCGTCATTATGCTCGCTTTTTTCTGGACGGTAGTCACTTCCAGGACTCTGCACGGAATGTGGCACGGCTACTTATTTAAAGCGCCATGTTTATCCGCCGAAACCGGGCTTCCCGACGGAAATGCGGAATGCATCGATTAAACCGGCGCCCCGTCTATTTTTTCATAAATATTTTTTTCTGATGAATAATTATAGACTTCTCCGGTTTCTATAATATAATGCCATCCGTATATTTTAATTTCGCCCTTTTCCGATTTATATTTAATATAAGGGTAGGAATACAGGTGCTTAATCTGCTCTTTTATATTTTCCCTTTCCGTTAATGTTTCTCTCTCTTTACCGGTAAATTCTTTTTTATCGCGGGCGGCTAAAGCCGAACCGGACACGGTTTTTTTTGCGTTTCCAGCCAATTCCAGCCATTTTTTAGTATGGGGTATATCTTTTAAGTCTTCGTCGGCCATATATAAAGCCCGGCATCCGCCACAGTTTGAATGTCCGCATACGACGATATTTTTTACGCTGAGAATATTTACCGCATATTCTATCGCGGAAGTCGTAGCCAAAAACTCGCTTACGTTTCTGTAGGGAGGCACTAAATTGGCAATATTCCTAACGACGAAAAGCTCGCCGGGCAATGTTTTCGTTATAAGGCTCGGAACGACCCTCGAATCGGAACATCCGATAAAAAGCGTATGCGGATTCTGTTCTTCAGCTATTTTCTTAAAAAGTTCGCTGTGTTTTTTATACTCGTTATTATTAAAATCGATAACGCCGTCGAATAAATTATTTTTGTCCAAATTTAGCCGCCCTTCGTTCTTTTTAAATTTTTCATACTATTATAACATTATAATAATGATATTGATAATAACGGGCGTCGAAA
>JAKAKK010000013.1 GCA_021813525.1 bacterium | reverse complement strand
AATATTCCCGCCCTATAAAGCCTGTTCTGCGTATCTATTATTTTTTTCTGGCTGTAAAACTGCCCTTTTTTAAAAAGCAGAAGGCTCTTTATATAATATGTTTTAGTGACGGTATTTCCTATGATTAGAATATTCTTTATGCGGACCCTGGGGCCGCTCTCGATGTAATAATGGAGTGCCGCATGTTTCTTATCCTTAGAATATTTTATATCCAGCTTTACTTTAGAAAAAACGAAACCGGAATCCGCCAATTTTGTAGAAAGCAGGTTCTTTCCGTTCTCCGCCTTAATTATATAAAAAGGCAGTTTCTGCATTTTAAAAAAATAATCCGTAAGTTTTTTATCCGCCTTTAAAAAGTCGGGGAGGCCTTCGATATAAACGTTTTTTACGACGGTCGGCATCCCTTTATTTATATTCATGGAAATAACGACGCTTTTTTTATCGGCGGCAAATTTTAGCCCGTAAGAAACGCGGGCTGAAAGCCAGCCTTCGTTATTATAATAATTTTCGATATTAGTTATATCGCTTTTCAGCCTTTTTTCGCAGAAATATTCCCTGTTAAAGAGAGACGTTACGCGGGTTTCCATAAGCGAAATTATGGTTCTTTTGCCTACAGGTTTGCTTCCGCTTATAATTATGCTCTTTATTTCTACCTTATGCCCTTTTTTAACCGTATAATACACGTTAATAGTTTTAGCGGCTTCGTTTTTTTCTTCCTTAAAAGAAATTTCCGCAAAAAAATAGCCTTCTTTTTTAAAAAAATCTTTTAAAACTCTTTGAAACGCTTTAAACGTTCCTTCATCGAAAATCAGCACGTTTTTTATTTCAAGCACAGAATCTTCGATAAAACTTTGTTTCAGAGACTCCGTTCCCTTAAAATGGAATATTATTTTATAGCCCGGGTGAATATCGAAAGTTATAACCGCATTGTATTTAGAAATATAAGCTATTTTCGGTTTTTCTATAATGGCGTTTAAATATCCTTTGCTTTTATACAAATTCCAGATTTTTTTTCTGAATTTTTGAAGTTCATAAAGGTTTAAAGGTTTGGAAATTAATTTCCCGATAAGCTCATTTACGGTTTTTTTAGGATAATATAATTTAAAATTGACGAATATCTTAGAAACTAATACCGGCTTGCCCGGATTAATATCGATATTCACCGCATATTTTTTTGAACTGCTTGACACTAGGCGTTTTATTTCAATTTTTGCATCGGGATATCCCCCCTTCAGCATAATTTCTTTGATTTTTTGTTCGCTTAAAGTTTTATAATATTTAAAAAAACGGCCGCCCTTTTTTATGGGGATGGAATCGAGTATTGTTTTAGCCGGTATCCCCGTTCCTTTAAGCCCTACAATATTTACGCTTCCTATATAAATCTTAGGCAAAAAAATAAATTTTAAATAGATCGATTTTTGTTTCTTATTTATTTTGGAAAATACCGAAATATTAGAAAAATAACCCGAAGCATAGAGCGTTTTAACGGTCTTTTCAAGGGAATGCATGGAAAATCTTTCCCCGTTTTTTATAAAAATAAAATTTTTTATATCTTTCATCGGAATGCCCGACGGCATTTCATATTTTATCGACCGTATAACGTATTCTTCCGCCGGGATGTTGTAAATGCTCGAAGGGTTTTTTGCACAGGAAGTTTTTGCGCAAACCGCATTAAAAAGGCAAAGCGTTAACGCCGAAAGGAATAAAGATACTAAGGTTTTTTTTATATTTATATTGAAATTAGTCTTCATAAAATATTTTAATTTTAACGTATTTTAATAAAATCTGAAATGAAAAACGATATTCCCCCCGACTTCGCTGTATATGTTAGAATTATTTGGGGCAAGTTCATTATTCTCCCAGACGCCTATTACGGAAATATGGCGGCTCAAGCTGTATGTAAGCGTTACCGACTGCGAAGATTGGGAAGATACTATGTCGCTGTATGAAACGGAAAGTTTTTTAGTTAAAGATTTAGTAACCGTTACCTGCGGAGCGGCGCTGTGAGTCACGACCGAATATGAAGGCGATACCGACAGGTTCCTGAATCCGAAATAGCTTGAAATTGCTCCGGTAACGCTTCGTTCGACGCCTCCTCCTATAGCGGACGCCGCTTCCGACGCCGCAATTCCGCCTGCCGAACCGGCATAAACTGAAGTCGTAGGCGCGCCTAACGCCAGCATCGACACTATATCGAGTTCCGAAAGCGGCGGGGTAGAAGAAAGATTAACGTTGAAATTCAACAGCGAACCGTTCGCATTCATCCTTATTATATATTGATTTATATGGGTAGCCGCCGCTATGTCGAAAGAAGGGTTAATTCTGTACTGGTTATTAAAATCTAAATTTGCGTAAGACAGTTTAAACTTTGTTCCCCTGAAAAATATTTCCCCCTTTCCGGCATTTGCCGTTCCCATTATAATCGGGTCGTAAAGCGTTCCTATGAGATGAAGTTTTGCGCTGAAATCGGTATCTACGATATTATTTTTAATAGAGATGCCTTTATCCGACGTTATTCTGATATTTAACTTAGGATTAAAAGTCCCTATTGCGGGGGACGATTTAACGATATTGTAATTTTTATAGCTGAGAAGAAAAGACGAAAGATTTATTCTTTTATCGTATAGAGCTTTTTTTATATCTACGTCGCCATATAAGACGGGATTTTCGTTACTGCCCGAATATCCCATATTTCCGTTTATTTTTGCGTAAAAATAGTTTGATTTTCTATAAATAACCGAATTAAAACCTGCCGCAATATTATAGTATGAAGGTTTAAAGTTGTGCAGCCTTATTACCCCGCGGGCGGAAAAAATACCGTTTAACATTCTGAACCGTGCTTTTTTAAGGATAATCATGTTGTTGTCGAATATCAATCCGGCAAAAATTCTTGAGGCGGCAAGCGACGGATATGCCGAAGTCTCTATGAGCCCTCTTTCTATATCGGCAAAGCCGTATATCCGGGGAGATGCGGCAGGTCCGAAAATATCGGCGGAAGCCGTTATGAATCCCGATGAATTTATTATTTTATCCGATAAAATTCCAAGGATCCACAAATCGGTTCTGTCGTTTAATATAATATGATATTGTTTAGGAGTTATACTGCCCCTGACCTGAAAGTAGTTGTTTCCCCCCGTCAACTTAAATCCGCTTAATTCCAGCGTTCCGCCCATATAAGATATTTTTATATTTTTAGCGTTTTTTAAGAAAAAAGGTCCGTGTTTTAAATAAACGTAATCTAATTTTGAAAATAAATAAGAGTTTTTAATATCGGAAATTTTTCCGCTTCCGTAAATGCCGCCTGATAATATGAACAGGGTTTTGCGGTAATTAATGTTTAATAAATTAATATTCGTTATGAAATGATACGGATATCCTTTTTTAAGCGATATAACCGCTTTTGTTTTTAGCGAACTCTTTAAAGCGGAAAAATTTAAAGCCATTCTGCCGTTATACGAAGAAACGCGGATGTCCGCGTTTCCCAATGAATAATCGCTTACGTAAATACCGTCTATCGCCGCGTTACCGGAAATATCCGGCAGATTAAACGAGCCGCCTATATGCAGATTGACGCCTACATTCCCTTTTATACTGTATTTTTTCAGCGGCTTAAAATTTAAATCGGCAATATTAATCCGATTTGAGATTATCCTGAGGTCGTAGTTATTATTATTGCGCCCGAAATTTAAACTTCCGTAACCGTTAAAAATTGCGCCGCCGTAAGAACCGTCGAGTTTTTTTATGTTCAAGCTGCTTTTAGTTAATGAAAACAGCAAATTAACGTTTGAAAGATACTGGTCGTATATTTCGACTCTTTTAGAATTAGCCGCTATTTCAAAAACAGGGTTTTCAAGCTCTCCGGAAATCTTTCCGCCGGAATTGAAAGCCGCATAAAGCGGAATAGAAGGCTTTTCGGAAATCAAATGAATATTCGCCGCATTAAAATTTCCGCTTATATATTCTTTTTTTGAATTTTTATTCTCGAATATTTCTCCGCTGAAATCAAACGTTCCGTTTTTATTAAATTTAGCGCTTTTTTCCTTCAAACGTACGCTTTTAAATAAAACTTTTCCGCTTCCGGTAATATCGACGTCGGCGTTTCCGCTGTATAA
>JAKAKK010000076.1 GCA_021813525.1 bacterium | reverse complement strand
ACCGCCAATATAAGAAGCGCGCAGGCCGGCGATAAGTGCGTAAGATGTTCCGGCGTTTTAACCGTTAAAAATGCAATAGAACTCGGACATATTTTTAAGCTCGGGGAAAAATATTCAAGCATTCTGAATGCAAAATTTTTGGACGAAAAAGGAGAGGCAAAATTTTTTGTAATGGGATGTTACGGTATCGGGGTCGGGAGAACTCTCCAGACGCTTATCGAAGTTTTTTCGGACGATAACGGAATAAATCTTCCGGTATCGGTAAGTCCTTTCAGCACGGCCGTCGTCAGCCTTAACGTCAACGACGAAAAGATAACGTCGGTTTCCGAAAAGATTTACTCCGATTTGACGGCTATGGGAATCGATGTTATATACGACGACAGGAAATTATCCGCAGGCATTAAACTTAAAGATATAGATTTAATCGGAATACCTTTCAAGATAGTGGTAGGCAATAGGACAATAAAAGATAATAAATACGAGCTTAATATAAAAAAAGGCGGCATAACGGAAACTTTCGGCGATTTGGAAAGCCTGTATCAAAGAGTGCGGGAGTTGTTAAGATAAAAAAATCCCCGCGTCGAAGAAACGCAGGGATTAAATTTTTAGCTGTTTAGTTTAAGCCGGACGACCGTCCGTTAATTATGCTCAGCCGAATCCGCTGCTATAACCGCCGCCGCCTCCGCATGAACCGGAACTTGAAGACCCGTAACCCCCTCCTCCGCAGCTGGCGAAAGAACTGACTCTTTTTGCGGGTTTTTCCGCTCCGCAGACGGGACATTTAATGTCTTCGCCTTTTTCGCTGAGCCTTTGATAAACTTCAAATATTTTTCCGCATTTTTTACATTCGTATTCGTAAATCGGCATATTTATAATTTTCCTCCGTTTCCTTTTTTGTATGTCTTTTTATATATTATATCATAAAAAAGCATAAAAAAAATCTTATAACGTCCCCGTTACTAATTTTATATAGTATTTATCGACATTAAGCCTGAACAGCGTATTTAAATATTCGACTTTAGCCGCTTTATATTCGTCGAGGGTTCTGTCGAGATTTATTAAAGTAGTCATTCCGGCTTTGTATCTGTTAGTAGTAATTTTTAAGGTCTGCTTTGCGTTTAATGCGGCAAGTTTTGCAACCTTGGTATTCATTAAATCGGTTTTATACTGCAGATATGCCTTTCTTACCTGCATTTCGATTTTATTTTTCAAAAGTCCCTGATATTCGAGCATAGTATTATAGCCGCTTTTAGATTTCTGCAGGTTATTATAATCGTATAACCCCGAAAAAATATTGAAGTGAAGCATTACCGTTAAAGCATAACTGTAGGAATCGTCCGGATGAATAGCCGGTCCGTTGCTGAAATAATCGTATCCGGCAACCAATTTCGGCAAAAATTTGCCTTCGGCTTCTTTAATGCCGAGCCCCATATTTTTTTTATTTAACAGAAGAGCTTTGTAATCGGGTCTTTTTCTGAAAGCGGTTTTTTGCAGGGAATCGATGCTTAAGGATTTATTATACGGAATGCTTTTTAAATTGCTTGTCAATTCATATTTAGAATTAATCGGAATTCCTATTTCGATATTTAAAAAATATTTCGCAAGTTTATAATTCTTTTTTGCCGATAATAGTTTTTCTTTCATTGCCGCAAGTTCGACGTCTGCCCTCAAGACATCGGAAGATACGACCTGTCCGGCTTTAAAGAGATTTTCGGAGAGCGTTTTATACGCCCCGGCGGTTTTAACCATGCTTTCCATCAGCTTAACGTAATGTTCGGCAAGTATCGACGAATAATATGCTTTGGCAACGCCGTAAAGAACTTTCTGCTTAGTTTCGCTTAGCCCTTTTTTAACCGCTCGCCTGTTAAGTTTAGCCCTTTTATAGCCTAAATATATTTTTCCGCCCATAAATAACGGCTGTTCGACAGAAAATTCCGATTCGTAATTGTGTATCATCCCTGGGTTATTTAAGAAATTCGGGCTGAAATAAGATTGAACGTTTTGCGGCGTAAGTATTCTCTGGTTCAACACGCTTCCGAATGCATATAAAGGATTGTCGGTGTTCATATAAATTTCATTAAAATCTATTTTCGGAAAAAAGCCGCTCAGGGCTTCATTTTCTTCGTAGCCCGCGGAATTAAGCTTTATTTTTTCAAGCTTTAACATTTTGTTGTGTTTTAAAGCGTAGGTAAAAGCCTGCTCTATGGACATGCCCTGCGTCCCGTCCATGCTCAAAGTAAGAGCCTTTCCCGTCTTTGCCGTTAATATCGTAAAGGCAAAAAAGAAAACTGCGGCTATCTTTATAGGCGTATTTTTAAATGTTTTATTTCTATTCATATATATTAATAATTATATATTTAAGGTAATGTATTTTTATTTTTGGAAATTTTTTAATTTTTATTTTGGTAAATTTAATAAAATAGACTTATCGGTCTTTTGGATGTTTAGATTGCGGTTTTCCTTCGAAGAGGCGCTGCTGTCGTATCCCTTTAAATCTTTAAATATTTTCTCTATTCTTTTATCGTTAAGCTCGTAGCACATCATAACCCCGTCGCGTTTACAGCTGACTATTCCCTTATTTTTGAGGGATATCAGATGCTGTGAAACCGTCGCTTGAGGGATGCCTAGCGATTCCCATATGTTTTTAACGCAGGATTTGTTGGTTACCAGAACCTCGATTATCTTAAGCCTTATAGGGTGGCCCAGCGTTTTAAGAAGTTCCGCTTCCGTTCTGTATTCTTCTTCGATATCAGCCATAAGTATAAAAAATTATATAAAAATATAGATAAACATATATATTAATTAATATTATTATATTTAATTTTATCGCGGGTGTCAATAAAAATCAAAAACCCCGCATTATTATGCGGGGTTTTTGTATAATAGTTTCGGCGGTATTTTATGTTAAAACGCAAGATGGATTTGCGCATTGGCGGCATATTCCATAAAGGTAGCGGCGCCGGCATATTCGACTCCGTCGATCATATCTTCCTTTTTGAAGCCGAAAAGGTCCATAGTCATTTGGCATGCGATAAGCCTTACCCCGGTTTCCTGGCATAAAGATATAAGTTCGGGAACGGATGCAACCCCGTTTTTCTTAATCATAGACTTCATCATAGAAGTAGCCATTGCCGTCATACCGGGAAGAGTGCCTATAATGTTCGGAACGGGCATGGGCATTGCGGGATTTGCGATAGGGGAAACTTTCAGGCTGTCTCCGGCATCTTTTTTAAGTATCTGCAATCCGTAAAACGTAAAAAATATCGCGCTCTCTATATCGAGCGTTGCCGCGGTAGAAGCAAGAATAAGGGGAGGATAAGCCATATCCAGCGTTCCGTGAATAGAAATAATAGCCATTTTTGTCTGATCAGCCATTTTTGTTCTCCTTTTAAAGGTTTAAATTAAATTTTAAATTTTAGACATAGCATAATAACTTAAACGGAATTTAAATAAAACGCATTAATTGAAACCAAAATATCAATATAGGCCGATAATTTAAATTTACCACTTTTTAAAATAAATGGCAAGAAAATATTTTTTTACAATAAAATAGAACTATTATTTTTTTAAGATTTTTTTCAGTTAAATAGGCATTTTTACCGAAAAAAAGGTTGAAAATTTGACTTTTATATTAACTTATGATATATTTTAATCAAAATATATATTAAAAATGTTTATTTGCATATGAAATATATTTTTTTTATTAAAATTTTAATGTTTTTGGAGTAAATTTTGAAGAAAATTAGAAAAATTTTATTCGGATTGAGAATTATTATAAGAAAATTGATTAGCAAAATCCAATTTAAATATTTTTTGCCTTATTTTTTATTGATGTCGGTATTAATTTCCGTAGCCTTTTTGGCTTACTGTTATGTTATTCCTATGTATTACAGCTACTTAAAGGAGCGGCATGACGTAAAACTGCTTAAAAATAAAATCCGCGTAGATTATGAAAAGATAAAGATTTTTAAAATTATAAAAACATTTAACTCGGGACTTCCCGTGCCTGAGGAAAAGAAGGTCTCCGACCTAATATTTAATTTAGGCGAAAAATATAAGATAAATCCAGCTTTGATTCTGGCCGTTATAAGGGTCGAAAGTTCGTTTAATAATTTTTCCTACTCTAATAT
>JAKAKK010000091.1 GCA_021813525.1 bacterium | reverse complement strand
TTTACGGCGAAGAAAAAAACGGCAGGAAAAGCAAAACTTTGTTCCGCAAAGCGGATAATTCCGGCGAAAATAGTTATCTATACGTTTACGGCGGCGAAATGAAAGAAAAAATAGCCGGATTTTACGAGAAGGCGCTGAGGTATTTCAAGCGCGCGATAAATTATAATCCAGGCAATCCCAGATATTACTACGAGTATGCCAGATGCCTGAAAAATTCGGGCAAATCCGCCGAGGCTGAAATATTTTTCAGAAAAGCTTTCGATTTGAACGGTAAATAACGGGCATAGGTTTAAAATCTGCACATATTATAAAATTTTATCAGGAAAAACTGATGAATTTAAGCTCGGTCATTTCCTCTAGGGCGTATTTTACGCCTTCCCTTCCTATGCCGGATTCTTTTACGCCGCCGTAAGGCTGGTGGTCGGCTCTCGCGGTGGGAATGTCGTTTATTAAAACGCCGCCCGTATCGATGTGTTTGACGAAATACAGAGCGTTTTTGAGGTCGTTTGTATATATGCCAGCCTGAAGGCCGTAAATAGAGTCGTTCACCATCCGAACGGCATCCTGTATATCTTTAAAAGGAACTGTGGAAACTACGGGCGCAAAAACTTCGAGGCACGATATTTTCATCCTTTCGGTAACGCCCGAAAATATGGTAGGATTCATTATGTTTCCGTTAAAATCGCCGCCCAGTTCGATTTTTGCGCCTTCTTTTACCGCCTCTTCTACCCATCCGATAATTCTCTGTTTGGATTCGGAACTTATGACCGGACCTATATCGGTAGATTCGTCGAGCGGGTCGCCGATTTTTAACTTTTTGGTTTCTTTAATAAAATGTTCTAAAAACTCTCCTTCTATATCCCGATGCACGTAAATCCTTTGAAGCGAAATACAGACCTGACCGGAATTATAAAAAGCGCCTACTACGGCTTTTCTTGCAGCTTCCAAAATATTGGCGGTTTTATCGACGATAAGGGCAGAATTGCTTCCGAGCTCCATAGTATATTTTTTGAGCCCGCCTTTAGCCATTATTTCCCTGCCGACTTTAGGGCTTCCGGTAAAACTTATCATTCGGATTTTTTCGTTGGCGACTATGGCTTCTCCGGTGTCTTTGTCGCCGTAAAGCAGATTTACCGCGTCTTCCGGCAGACCGGCTTCGAGCATAGCCTGAACGAGAAAATATGCGGTAACGGAACCGTTTATTGACGGCTTGAACACGACGCTGTTTCCCGCGGCTATAGCCGGAGCAATTTTATGTGCGGGAAGATTAACCGGAAAATTAAAAGGTGTAATAGCGGCAATAATGCCTACGGGAACCCTCAAATAAAAAGAAAGCCTGTTTTCGAATCCCTTGACTACATCCATAGGCACCGTTTCGCCGTGGATTCTTTTGGCTTCTTCGGCGGCGTACTTAAATATATTGACTACCCTCTGCGTTTCTATCAGCGAGTATTTATAAGCTTTTCCGACTTCAAGAGAGATGTAATGCGCAATTTCCTTCGCGTTGCGTTTTAAAATATCTCCGGTTTTTTCCAATATCTCGAATCTTTCGTATGTATGAAGGCTCCTCATCTTATGAAAGCCTTTTTCGGCGGAAATTACCGAGGCTTCGACGTCGGACAGGTCAGGTTTGCTTAAAAGGGCGACGATTTCGCCGTTATAAGGATTGACTACTTCATACGTTTTTTCTTTTTCGACCCATTTGCCGTTTATGTACAGAGGATATTTTTTAGGCATAGACCATCCCTTTAGGATTTAATTAAGTTAAATTTAATTATAATCCAAAAGGCGCGGAACTGTCAACCGCCGAAACCTGTGGCGCCTGCCAGCCGCTTATCCCGGCCTTAAGCTAGGAAACCGATAGAAATCAGGCTTTTCCGTAATAGCAGGCAAAGCAGTAATGTTTATTGTCGTGGTCGGAGATTTTTGTTTTCTCTTTTACCATTATCTCTCCGCATTTGTTGCAAATGACAAGGTGGCTTATAAGGGTTTTGACCATCTTTTCCCTAAGCGCCTTGTCGTTTAAGATATCGGAAATTAACTCGTGTTTTAAATCCTTGTAGTCCCTGTCGTGAATAAGAGATGCGGCAAATTCGCGCCTGCCTGTTTGTTCGGCTAAATGATTCATTTTAATTTCCCCCATTTTTTATAACATCGTTATGAATATAATCTTAAAATATATTATACCATGAAATAAAAAATATTAAATGAATTTATTAAATAATTTAGTTTATAAATCGGAATTTTGGCTATCTGCCGATAAGTTTTGCGGCGTAAAGGGAATAATAGCTTATAATGATATCGGCGCCGGCTCTTTTAATGGAGGTAAGCATTTCCAGGACGGCGGTCTCTTCTTTCAAATATCCGAGCTTTGCCGCGGCTTTAATCATGGAATATTCGCCTGATACGTTATAGGCGGCGAGAGGCCTTTTGAACGTTTGTTTCAGTCTGTATATTATGTCTAGATAGCTTAACGCCGGCTTGACCATAATTATGTCCGCGCCTTCGTCCAAATCGAGGGCGGTTTCCAGAATAGCCTCGTCCGAATTGGAATAGTCCATCTGATACGATTTTCTGTTGCCGAATTTAGGCGAACAGTCCGCCGCATCCCTGAACGGTTCGTAAAAAGCCGAAGCGTATTTCGAGGAGTATGACATAATTGGAATATCGGCTAAACCCTCGTCGTCCAAGGCTTCCCTTATTTTTTTTACCCTGCCGTCCATCATATCGGAAGGCGCAATTATATCCGAGCCAGCCTTTGCATAAGAAACGCTTATTTTTGCTAAATATTCCAGCGTTTCATCGTTTTTTACCCGGCCGTCGGCATCCACGATTCCACAGTGTCCGTGCGAGGTATAATCGCACATGCAGACGTCGGTTATAACGAGAAGGTCAGGATATTCTTCTTTAAGGGCTTTAAGGGCCGTTTGAATTATTCCGTTATCCGAATAGCTTTCCGAACCGGATTCGTCCTTGTGCTCCGGCACTCCGAAAAGAAGGATTCCTCCGATATTTAAACTTATGGCGCTTTTAATCTCCTTCAGAAGTTCGTCTATAGAATACCGGAATTGCCCCGGCATGCTTTCGATAGGCTCTTTGAGGGATTTGCCGTGGCCGACGAAATACGGCATAATAAATTTTGAAGGGTCGAGAACGGTCTCGCGCACCAGACTTAATAATTTTGAAGAAGACCTTAGTCTTCTAGGCCTTATTAAAGGATAACCAGAATTCATTTTATTAATCCCCCAAAATTTATTTATTTTCGATAATTATAACATAAAAACCGCGGATATGCTATACTATATATAATATGGACAAAACGGAAAAAAAGAAAGCGGTCGTTCTTTTCAGCGGAGGGCTCGACTCGACGACCACGCTTAAAATTGTGATAGACGAAGGATTAGAGCCGATACCGGTTACGTTTTTTTATAACCAGAGGCATAAAACCGAAATAGAACACGCGAAAGATATAATAAAATTTTTTAATTTAAAAAAGCATATAATAATTAATCTGGATTTCGGCGGCATTAAAGGCTCCGCTTTAACGGACGCAGACATAAGCGTTCCTAAAAACAGGATAGATAAAAACAACGGAATAAAAACGACCGGAAACGATACGGATATACCAGTTACGTACGTTCCGGCGAGAAATACTATTTTTCTGTCGTATGCGCTTGCCGTTGCCGAAGTCTATAAAGCGTCCGATATTTTTATAGGAGCCAATTATATAGACTACAGCGGCTACCCCGACTGCAGGCCGGAATATTTAACCGCATTCGAAAAGACGGCAAACTTAGCGACGAAAGCCGGAGTGACCGGCGAAATAAATTTTAAAATAAAGGCCCCGCTTCTAAAATTAACAAAAAAAGATATAATCGTAAAAGCGTTCGAAATAGGTGCGCCGCTCGAACTTACCCACAGCTGTTACGACCCGGTAGAAGGCCTGGCATGCGGCGTATGCGACTCCTGCATTTTAAGGAGGAGGGGCTTCGCCGAAGCCGGAATTAACGACCCGACAAAATATTACGGGTCAGACTAATTCCGTTACCTCTTTGACGTTAAAAACCATCGCCGACCTTACCCAGCTAAAACGCGATTTTAATTTGTCGAAATTTATGCCGCTTTCCTCGAATTTTGCCTTGCCTTTAAGCAGAAATCCCGCTCCTTTGCCCTGAAGTCCGGCAAC
>JAKAKK010000051.1 GCA_021813525.1 bacterium | reverse complement strand
GGAGTCGTATTTCGAAGCTATGGAATCGAAAGCGTCTCTGATTTTTTCGTTCATTTGCTTCTATTCCCCGAAAAACAATTAATTGCTATGTATGAGTCCTATTGACTAAAAGCCGTTAAATTTTAAATAACATATTCATAAAATAAATAAATCCGACCCCTTTAATTTCTGCCAATTTCTTTCATTATTATAAACCTTAATTATTTAAATGATTATTAAATAACTTTATTTTAAAACGAACTTATCTATTTAAAATCCCACGTCGTCGGTACAGAAAAAACATTCCTTAAAAAGGATACTCCCTTAGGCCCGGTCGTCGAATTGTAATTAAGCCCTATTCCTCGATTAAAAGATATATACATTTTTGCTTCTTTAGCAGATAAAGTGGTTTTATAGAAAGCATAAGAACAACTTGCTGCATAACGAAAACCGCCTATACTATTGGTATTAACAATTTTATTATGATGAATTATTGACGTTATATCCGGGTTGGCTTTGTAATCGGTCAAAACCTTATAAGCAATTTTTAGGTTATTAACCGCAGCCATGAATATAGGAGTTACCCAATGAATAGACGTTGTTGAAACAGAACATCTCTTTAGATATTCCGGATTTATAATTACTGTCCCCTGATAATTAGGATTCAGATGCTTATTGTATTTAAAGGCAATATATATTATTTTTGCTACTTCCATATCATCTTTCATTCCGGCCGAGGCTATAAAATGCAAAATAAAATGATTTGTCGTTAACTTGGAAGCCTGGTTAGGATGCTTAATATATACCGACAGCATTGATTCAAAATTATGCGTCTTATAATAAAAATTAAGGGCGTCTTTAATATTTTTTGGTTTATAATTGGATTGATTGGAAATTATACTTCCAAAACCGTTCAGCGCCCCTGATCCGGCATTTTTATTGACACTTTGATTTGCGGTGTTTACTGCTTGTACAGGGTTACCCTGCGCAATTGTGGTTTGCTTCTGCTTCATAGTTTTTGACTCTTGAATCGAAGAAATAGCATTTAGTATCTTTGCCTTAAGTTTCTGCGCAGCAGCGTTGGGATTTGATGTTGTATTTGCGGATGTTCCATCGGCAAATGTTTTCATCGATAATCCTATGATAAAAAAGCTAAAAATAATAAAAAATACCAATTTTTTCATGATTGCCCCCAATATTTTATATTACGAACGGAAATTTAAGTTTAGTTCTAATCGAACAACTATTAAATTTATAATCGAACATTAAAATCAGTAACTTACCTATGACATTTTTATAATATATCACAATATTATAAAAAAATGTCAATGTTTTAAATTAATAATGTAGCGTGAAACTATAATGAATTAAACTCTATTAAGAACAATCGCAATGAATAATCTTTAAGGACTATATTACTTAACGGCGTATCCGCCTTAATATCTTTTCCGCTTTATTTATTGGAGTTATTATCGTCTTATTTATATCGGCACTTTTATTCATAATTAATTTATTATACTTTGCAGTAATTGATTGATTTTATTTTTATTTTAAATAGATATTTTCTAAATTTGTTTTAATACATTTTTTTAAAAACCTCGTCATCGCTTCTAACTTCACTCCGGCGGATATAAAGCCTTTGGCTGTATAAACGTCCGACTTCGTATCGTAAAGCGCATATACGAATACCGTCCCGACGCAAGCTCCGGTCTTTACTATTAACCTGTATCCGTAATAATTGGCCGCTTTTTCAGAAATTCCAAATATTTTCAGAAAATATGCAAATAAATTATGCCAATGTAAGATATTGCCCTAAGTGTCTTATTTACTGCGGTTTTTAATGGAGCGGGCAACAAGGTTCGAACCCGCGACACCAAGCTTGGGAATTACACCCTGGCTTTTTTATTAAAACGAATAATATCGGGCATCTCGGCTTACCTATTGGATTTAAGGGGTTTTTATATTTATCATTTTAGAGGTAATTTTTGATTATTTTTTATAAATTTCATTATGCTTTTATTATACCTGAGTTGGGGATTAAAAATCAGGGAAACAGAATGAAAATCACAATAGAAACTGGGAATCACTAGTTAATAATCAGTGACTCCTTAATCCCAAGGCGATTCTGAGCTATTTAACTTAACCAGTCTTCCGCTTTTCCGGCAATTCCGCCTGTTAACCCCGATGTTGCCATATTTTAACTAAAAGCATTGCAATGATTTATTAGTTCTCAAATGGGTAATGTTTCACAGCTTTTGGGCTTTCTCAATCGATTCTATATGAAAAATATAAACAGGCTATTCGCACCAATTCTGCAGAACACCCGAACATTCCGATTTTATTATTTAGGCTAGACATCCACATATTATCGTTACTATTTTTCATCTTGTTCTGTGCATGAACCTGCAACCAAGCGCCAACCAACTTCATCCTTTTCATAGAGTTGACCCGACCCGCAACCGATTTTACCGCCTATTTGATCAAAACATTTAGCGCATATACATCCCCATAGTCCACCGGGGACAATAGCACAATCTACCATGAAATGTGCCAATATCATATCTTGTTGACATACATCACACCGCTCTATATCACCGCTCCAGTAAATTAGTTCCTTGTCTTCAGGAACATCTTTTAACCCTTCTAATTTTGCTTCAAAAAACATTAGCATGGTTTCCTTTCCCTTATAAAGTTGCATAAATTCTTGCTCATGCTTGAGAAACATTTGAATTAAATTTTCCATAAAATTTGAATTGGTCTTTAGGAAAGCTGTAATAGGCTGGAACTTATAGCTTCGGACGTCCTCAATACATGACGGCTTCACGCGAACTGGAATCTGTCCATCATCTCCTTCCCTTGTTAGCACATAGACAAGACCCATCTCTGCCATAAGGTCTTCGTTAAGTGTGCGATGGTTTCCGAAATGCCGGAGCATAAAATACTGAAACGAATTATTATCGAAGTACTCTTTGAGTACCTGTTTGAAATCCGGCTTTCTGCCATCCCATTCGATTATCCCAAAAATCCGCTCAACCTCATCGTTACGTCGGATTTCAAATACCATGACCGGCATATAATCAGGATAGCCAATAAAAAGACCTGCAACCGTCCGCAAGATATCGTCATTGGAAAAAGCCCGCATCCTGATTGAGTCCGCTGCAGTCTTGACCGCATAGTCGCACAAGTCACGTACCGCGGCACGCCAAACCGAATTAAAGTAAAAAAGATTGTCGGCTGTAGCCTGCAATGCAGTCATTTCCGTTTTGGATTCGACTTGCGCCGTAACGTCCCCATTATAAAATGACGTACCGTCTTCACCAATTATTTCTTTAATTAACATATCGTCAGTTATATTGAGTTCATTAAAACGTCCAAAACGAAAGACTTCTACAGAAGTTGAATTATCACTATAGAACCAAAATTTAGCTTTCTCCGGGTGAGAGATCTGCACACCAGTAGAATCGGTAATGATTGATTCATCGCCCTTTTTTACTTCCCAAACCTTGTCGGCTGCCTCACTGATTTTATCCTCTTCTTCGTTGAAATCTCTAATGTAATCTTCAAATTCAGCAACGATTTCCTGAGAAAAGCGGGTACGTATCAAATCCATGTAACGATCCAAAGTGAGTTCCTGTTGCGCAAAGTACACTAAGTGCGTTACAGGATCATGGCGACTACTAATCGCCATTATTATCAACACAAAGTCCTGCAAACCCGCGTCCTGCATATATTTGGCAATCACATCTTTTGCATCTTTAGCTTTTGCCTCACTATTATACTCCCAGATAAAATGTCTCCGGCTTATACGACGAGGTTTGTCCTTTGGTGCGAGTTCGATGCGGCTGGTAGAAGTGGTTAATCCATTTTGCCCAAGTTCAAGTCGAATACCTATGCAGTCATAGGGCGATGTTCGCACAAATTCCGAGAACGGAACGAGCAGTTCATGCCATTTCGTAGATGCAACCATCATGCGAATCTCAGTATCCTTCATCAAAATATTTTGTCTTAAGAGAACATTATATTTATAAAGTTCCTGTATCGCATCTCGGGCGGATTCATTGCTTATCTTCACCTCAATGATAAGATATTTATCATCCGCAGTCCGGCAGAAAATATCCAAAAAACCTTTTGCGCCCTTATCATTTTTAAGTATTTGTTCTTTTTTAATAAGCACCAGCCCAGGTTCAATCAAATCCAAATTATCGGCGAGATGGTCGCGAATTTCATCCTCTGTATGTTTCATACTTTTCCCTGTTTTTTTATACTCTCAAAAATAAATTTTTTTATTAATTCCCCTAATATCCTTTTCGTATATTATACTCTTTATACCATCCTTTCTCTTTTTTTTAAATTATATACAGAACATGCACGGCTTTAAAATCATTTATTTCTTCAGCATATATTCTTTTTCGCCAACATGCAAGATTATATGGTCAATTTGTCAACCTTTTTTTCTATGTTTGTCAAATCTAATACTTGACATTTGTTAAATCCTTTTTTATTTTTTTTAAAATAATCTTAAAAAAAGCTTTGTATAGCTTCGTCAGCATGTCCAAAGGGTGGATTCCCAATATCATGTGCTAAACACGCAGCTGCAACAATAGCTCCAAGATCGTCAGGCCGTATGCCGTCTGGTAATTCTTTTACTTCTTGAAGTTGTTTTCCAACCTTGATTCCCAAAGATCTACCTACAGAGGATACTTCCAGGCTATGCGTTAACCGAGTACGCACATAATCAGTTGTTGCAAGAGGAAATAATTGGGTTTTATAAGGAAATGGTACTTGTTAAGTTCCAGGGTGTATCCGCACTAGTATATGGAATGATACGTCCCGCTTATCCATATAGTACCGTTGGGCTTTAATATCCTTTTGCATGCTTTAATCCACTGCAAATGGAATTCGAAGTTCTTCTGGACCCCGCCGCTTAGATCCCAGTCTCCTTTCTTAACGCTTACCCTTTTTCCGCTGTGGCAGGAGAAAGAGCCGCTTGAAAGGAAATATGGAGGGGGTCCGCAAAAACCATATCTACGAAATTTTCTGTGAGTTTGCCTAGAAGGGCTAAGCAGTCGCTTAAATACAGAGAAAATCCATCTTTATTAAAATAAGGCTGAGTCATTTTACAGTTATAAAGAAATTAATTTTAATTCTTTTTGTTTTCTATTATATGATATATCGGAATTGTTTTGAAAATATTTTTAAAGGTTTATATTTAATAATCGTATCTATTAGAAAACAAGAGAGCAAATAAAAATAGTAAATAGTACTATTTTATATATTCTTTTTCCCTTTCCTCTATAACTTTTATTATGGATTTAATGTCCATGCTTGGCAAGCCATACAAAAAGCTAGATTCTACAAATCCATTCTTTTTATTAGGTTCGGGGTGAAAATGATCCGGTCCAAAAGGAATACGACTTCGGTGATGGTCAGCGGAATCAAACCTCGCAACTTGAGCATTTTCTGGATTTTTAATCATATACGCATAATCAGTTGAACTCCCTAACCGAAAAATAATTTCAAAACCACTTTTTCTTTTCCCGTGAATTTCTCTCTTATCTGACACAACTTTTGTAATTTCGCACTTCAATGCTGATTCTATTATAAATTTTCCATTATCTAGAATCTCCTTTTCAGTTAACTCTTTTGTTTCAAATCTAATAGGAAAATTTAGTTCCTTTGAAATATAAGCTAAAACTCCCGATCCTGACTCCAAAGCCTTCTGGCAACAAGAATTACATAAAGTTATCCCCAATAAAAACGCCTCGTGGTCGTCAATAGTTGTTGTAGTAAATCCAATATCTTCTGATCCGCACAAAATACATTTATCCAAAAAAAAACGCATACCTTCTTCGACATTCGTAGCCAACCGGCGTGATTCAAATATTTGATTAAACGCATAATCTTTCTTGTTAAATGAATTATTAAATTTTTTAATTATATTCTCAAAATCTTTTGCGAATAAATTACAAAAGTTTTGATGATTATAGACAGGCATGTCCATAGTTTTCTTTCCTATCGCTTCGTAAATATTACGCATTTTAAATAAATTCTGCTCTTTAATATAATATATCCGTGGTATTGGAAAAATATTATTTGCATTATAAAAGGCGTTAAAATAGAATATAGACGATTCGCCATAAACATGAGGGTGATCAGAGGTTTCCATCATATGAGACAAGATATTTATAGACTTAAGTTCTATAGAAAAAAAGGGCTTGGAGGTACTTATATTACGAATACATTGAACAGCCTTATCTATTTCAAAACCTGAGAAACCTTTTGAATATAGAAATGAGATTAATTCGGGCAGAAATTCTTTATTAAATATCTTTTTCATTTATTTGAACCAAAGCATAATATGGCCAATTTAATTTATTATATGTCAAAATTATTGTCTCTATGCATATTCCGTTTCTAATAGAACACTAAAATCAGCAATTAATCCCTTTATATTTTTTATATAATACCGTTAGTTTTAGGATAAAGGATAAAGGGAGGATAAGGGGGACAGATTTAATTTATTTTATAATATTTTAAACCCATACTACAGCAAATACAAACGGGAGTGGGAAAATAAATAAATCTTGTCAACTTTTAATTTTACAGCCTTAATTTTTAATAATCCGCTTTATTCACATTATTATTTTAAATTTATCGTTTTTATTATTAAATATTTAACTATTTATGTCAATAACTATAAAATAGTCCCAAATCTCGATTTATAAAATATTTATAAATTCTAATATCCCGTTATTGCAAGCAATAACTATCTATGATTTATAACATATGACTTGCTTCGACCTGAGCCAATTTTTGTTAGCGAGGAATCAAAATAAAATTGTTGCTAATTGAAAATTGCATTTTCAATTTGACATATAAATTTACTTTATGTTAATATGAATGTAAATTTAGATAAATGATATTATAATGCATTATAATATAATCATTCATCATGATAAAAAGAAAATTATCCGAAAAAATAATTAATCTGTCAAAAAAATTTCCCTCGGTTACTATTACGGGACCGCGTCAATCAGGAAAGACTACTCTCGTAAAAGATATTTTTAAGAATTATGCATATATAAGCCTAGAAGATCCTGATGAAAGAGAATTCGCGATTTCAGACCCTAAAGGTTTTTTAAAAAGATTTTCTTCGGGAATTATACTCGATGAAATTCAAAGGGTTCCCGTTTTATTATCATACATCCAAGGAATTATAGACAAAGAATATGTACCAGGAAGATTTATTATTACCGGTTCTAATCAGTTTTACCTGATGAAAAATATAACTCAGACGCTGGCAGGAAGAACCGCCATAGTCAATCTGCTTCCGTTCAGCCTTACCGAACTATTGGAACAACCGGCTATAAATATATTTGATTTAACCGATTTAACCGATATAGGCTATATTGAAAATATTTACGGCAAATCCGGCAAAAGTAAGTACGGCAAACCGCCATTAAGATTAGAAGAATATCTTTTTAAAGGTTTTTATCCTCCGATATACGACAAGCAGTTAGAACCTAAGGATTGGCTGTCCGCTTATTATATAACTTATGTGGAAAGAGACGTAAGAGAAATTACAAACATTGTAGATATCGAAACATTTTATAGATTTATTCAATTATGCGCGGGAAGATGCGGACAGATACTCAACCTTTCTTCGCTCGCATCGGACGCCGGAATTTCCCATACTACCGCAAAAAATTGGATTTCGGTGCTTCAAGCGAGTTTCATATTGTACGTTATGCCTCCTCATTTTTCAAATTTTTCTAAAAGAATAATTAAAAGCCCTAAGTTATATTTTTTGGATACCGGACTGCTATGTTACCTGTTAAGAATCAGAAATGCCGAAGACGTTTCGTTTAATTCCATGAGAGGGCAGATATTCGAAAATTTCGTTTTTTTAGAATTTTATAAATTCTTTGCCAATATAGGCGAAATACCGCCGTTATATTTTTGGCGGGACAGAACCGGTCACGAGATAGATTTCATAATAGACACTGGTAAAAAACTTATTCCGGTCGAAGCAAAATCGGGAGAAACGATAGTAAATTCTTTTTTTGACGGACTTAATTACTTTAAAAGTCTGGATAAAAACGCAAATATTTCAAAAACAGGCATACTTATAAACGGCGGAGACGCATTTTATATAAGAAACGGAAACTTAGCCCTGCCCTGGTATTACATATAAGATATACTTTATTAAGCCCTTTGGCCGCTTTTTTCAGAAGTTCCAAATATTTTCAGAAAATATGCAAATAAATTATGCCAATGTAGGATATTGCCTTAAGTGCCTTATTTACTGCGGTTTTGAATGGAGCGGGCAACCGGGTTCGAACCGGCGACACCAAGCTTGGGAAGCTTGTACTCTACCAACTGAGCTATGCCCGCTTATTTATATGTGTGCGTTTTATATGTGCGTATGTTTTATTTATACCACAAAAATAAAAAATTGTAAAATATATAGATTATGTTGCTTTAATAATATCTTCCGGCATAGGAACGGGTTTAACGCCGTAGGCTTCCGAAAACGATTCGGCCATAATTTTAGATAGGCGGCCGAAACTTAAATCGCTTAAGCTATAATCGGCTCCGGCTTTTTCCATTTCCTGCCGGATACCGGTAATATTATTAAAATATTCCCAGTTGTTATCGTCGTCTCCCGCACTTCCGCCGTTGAACAGTTCTATATGCTCTTCGGGGTTATAATCGATATAAATTGAACCGTGCTGCAGAAATGCCGAATCGCTTCTTCTCTGGGAATTGCCGCAAATTTTTCTCCCTTCGAACGTTATCTCGTATGAATGGGCTTTAAGGAAGCAGTTAAAGTTGTTTTTTGCCCCCTTATTATTTTTATTGTTTTTGCCTTGCGGCGGTGCGCCTTTTAGGCCGCCTGCGCCCGTATCGGGTTTCAAGCCTAATTTTACAAAGAAAAGATATAAAAAATCGCCGATTTTTTTATAGGTTTCTATAAGTTTTCCCGCAAATATGCCGTTTTTATAAGGCGCAGTTACGGAATATGTTATTTCCGATTTGTGCAATACCGCCCTGCCCCCGGTAGGTCTCGAAACGATATCGTATCCTTTTTTTTTCGCTTTTTCGATAATCCTTTCGTCTATATCTCTGTCTTTTTGAAAAAATCCAAGCGAAAGTGCGGGAGGGGAAAAATAATAAATCCTTAATGTGGGACGGCTTGAAAAATCGTCCGCAATTTTATATTTGCCTAATAAAAATAAATCGGCGGACATATTGAAACTGCCGGAACAGCCGCCTGAACCGGAAACTATAAGATTGAAACTCATTCAACCGTTGTTTTTTAAATATTCTTCATACGCGCCCTGGTCCATTAAATCGTTAAGCTCGTCTTCGTTAGTGAGTTTAACTTTAAGCAGCCATCCTGAGTCGTAAGGCTCTTCGTTGACAAGCTCCGGTTCGTCTTTAAGCGAATCGTTGACGCTGACTACATGCCCGCTGACCGGCGCGTAAAGTTCGGAAACGGATTTAGCGGATTCTATAGTTCCGAATGATTCGTTCTGTTCCAGTTCGTAACCGGCTTCCGGCAAATCGACGTATATAATGTCTCCGAGCTGGTCCTGGGCATAATCGGTAACCCCTATAAGCGCATTGTCGCCGTTTACTTTAACCCAGATATGTTCGGAATTGTATTTTAAGCCTTTTGGAAAATCCATAAATCCCCCTTTATTCTCGTTATTCTTATTCTTCTTAATTAATTATTTATCTTTATTTAATTATTAAAATTTATATATTTATATATTTTAATAATATTCTTAAAATATTTGCAACATAAAATTTAATTTATTTTTATCTTTCTATGAATCTCTGGACGTAACCTATATCGACGCTGCCGGAAACGTAATCGCTGTCGTTAAGTATCCTTTTTAGAAAAGGAATATTCGTTTCTATGCCTTCTATCCTGAATTCGTTAAGGGCGTTTTTCGCCTTGTTTATTGCACCGGCTCTGGTAGTATCGTAAACGATAAGTTTTGCTATTAAAGAGTCGTAAAACGGCTGGACGTTATATCCGCAGTAAACAAAATCATCTACCCTGACGTTTAAGCCTCCGGGTTTGTTATAAAACGTTATTAAGCCGGGCGAGGGTTTAAAATTCACGGGATTTTCGGCGTTAATCCTGAGTTCTATGCTGTGGCCTTTAATCTTAACGTCTTCCTGCTTAATTTTAAGCCTGTCTCCGTTTGCAATTCTTATCTGTTCTTTGATAATATCGGTGCCCGTTACAAACTCGGTTACAGGATGCTCTACCTGTACTCTGGTATTTACTTCCATAAAATAAAATTCGCCGCTTTCGTCTAATAAAAACTCGAAAGTAGCCGCATTAATATAACCTATCTCTTTAACGACTTTTAATATTAATTCCCCTATTTTTTTTCTTGCGGAAGATTTAACGGAAAGAGACGGCGCTTCTTCGATTATTTTCTGATGCCTTCTTTGAATAGAGCAGTCCCTTTCCCCGAGATAAACCGCATTGCCGTACCTGTCGGCAAGCACTTGAAATTCTATATGCCTAGGGTTTTCGCAATATTTTTCCAAATAAACGTCTTTATCGCCGAAAAACGACTGCGCCTCCTGTCTTGCCTGATGATATGCCTGGGATAAATGCGCCGGGGTTAAAACCATCTTTATGCCCCTCCCGCCGCCGCCCATAGACGCCTTGAGGATTAAAGGATAGCCTATCTTCTCCGCAGCTTTTTTTATATCTTCTTCGTCGTCTCCTATATCGTCGCTGCCGGGCAGAACCGGAATACCGAGGCTCTTTACGAGTTTCCTTGCGTTCCTCTTGTTCCCCAGAAGGCTCATATTGGCGGAAGTGGGGCCTATGAACTTAATGCCGCAGTTCTCGCAAATCTCGGCAAAATTAGAATTTTCCGATAAAAAACCGTATCCGGGATGTATGGCTTCGCTGTCGGTTATTTCGGCCGCCGATATAATGGAAGATATATTTAGATAACTTTTCGACGAAGGCGGAGGCCCGATGCATATACTCTGGTCGGCATATCTAACATGAAGGCTGTCCCTGTCGGCGGTCGAAAATACCGCAACGGTCTTTATGCCCATCTCTTTGCAAGCCCTGATTATTCTGACCGCAATCTCGCCTCTGTTGGCTATTAAAATCTTTCTGAACATATTAATATTGTATTATTTTTTTTATAATTGATTGTCGGGGCGGGTATTCAAGCCCGTCCTTTTATATAACAACTGACGATATCCGTTAAAGGGGTTCTACGAGAAACAGCGGCTGTCCGAACTCGACTAATTGGCCGTTTTCGACAAGGATAGATACTATCTTGCACTTGATATCGACCTCGATTTCGTTCATTATCTTCATAGCTTCGACGATGCAAACGGGGCTTCCTTTCTCTACTATGGAGTCAACCTCCACGAAAGGCGGCTTATCCGGAGAAGCCGACCTGTAAAACGAACCTACGAACGGCGATACTACCTCCTTAAGATGTTCGTTTTTAACGGCCGGCGTTATTTCCGTTTCTATAGACTTCGCCCTGTATGCGGCAAAATTTGCAAGTTCTGCTTGTTCGCCGCCGGAAATCTGAGCGGAATATTCTTTCTTTTCGGAAATTATGCTTTTTAAGCCGCGTTTATAAATTTCATCCGAACTTAACGTAATTTTAACTTCTTCATCGCCTTTTTTATAATAAAACTCTTTAAGCTTATTGGATTTAATAAACTTTACAAGGTCTTTTATATCTTTAATATTCATAATGGTTTCCTCTTTTCTTCTTTCACCGCCGCCGGCCGTTATTTAGAACTGACTCTTTCTATATACGTTTTTGTCCTCGTATCTACTTTTATAATATCGCCTTCGTTCAAGAATAGCGGAACGCTGATTACTAGCCCGGTTTCTAGAGTCGCAGGCTTCGTAGCTCCGGAAACGGTATCGCCTCTCAGTCCCGGTTCAGTCTGGGCTATTTTTAAATCTATAAAATTGGGAACTTCGATATTTATAGGCTTGCCGTTATAATATAAAATTTTTACGTGAATATTTTCAAGCAGAAAACCTGCGCTTTCCGCGGATGCCTCTTTGTCTATATGAACCTGGTCGTACGTTTCGTTGTCCATAAAAACAAAACTGCTTCCTTCATCGTAAAGATACTGCATATTTTTTTCTTCTATATTAGGCGTTTCGACCTTTTCGCCCGCCCTTAAAGTTCTGTCTATTACCTTTCCCGAAATCAGGCTTTTCAATTTTGTCCTGACGAAAGCCCCACCTTTCCCTGGCTTTACGTGTTGAAAATCTATAATTTCGTAAGGCTCTTTTTCCATTTCTATTCTTAGCCCTTTTTTAAAGTCGGTAGTGGAATACACTTAATCAAACCTCCGTTTCTTTGTTTTCGTATTTATTTATCTTCGTATTTGCAATGCCTACTAATTTAAAACAATGCGAGATAAAAATCAACTATTAATTTTATGCCGTTAATTTTTATGAATCCAAAATTAAATTAAGTCTTCAATGCCCCATTTATTTTTTTTGATATTGGTAATAACCTTCGCTCCATCTTTTTCGACATAACACATATCTTCGATTCTGACGCCGAACTCCCCCTCGATATAAACTCCCGGTTCTACCGTAAATATCATGCCTTCTTTAACGGTATCGCCGTTTTTTCTGCTTATATACGGATATTCATGTATATCCAATCCCACGCCGTGGCCTAAAGAATGCGTGAAGTATTTTCCGTAGCCTCTTTTTTCGATATAATCTCTTGCTATTTTATCTAAACTGCCGAATTTAACGCCAGGCTTTATTTTTGAAATAGCCTTCTGCTGCGCTGAATAAACCGTGTCGTAAACGTCCAAAAACCTGCCGTCCGGATTTCCGAGATGGACGGTAAAAGTTTCGTCGCTTTTGTAACCGTTTCGTTCCGCCCCGAAATCGCACAGTAAAACGTTTTTCTTGTCTATTTTTTTATCCGAAGGCGCGCCGTGAGGCAGGCTTGAATTTCTGCCGGAAAGCGCTATTGTTTCAAAGGATTCTTTAGAAAAGCGCTCCATTAAGTTTTTTTTATAAGTCAGCGCAAGGTCTTTTTCCGTGCAAACTTTTTCTTTTAAATTCGCCAAAGCGCCTAGCATGGATTTTTCGGCTATGGAAACAGCTTCTAAAATATAATTCAGTTCTCTTTCGTCTTTTATAGACCTTATTTTCGACAAAGAGTCGCGGGCGGGAACCAGTTTAATTTTACTTTTAAATTCCTCTTTAAAGCAGGCATACTCGTCGCAGGCGATATAATCCGATTCGAATATTAGGATATCGGAAACGGCATGTCCGCCTTTGGCATCCGCAACGCCGGCGGCGGAGTTTCTTTTAAGTATGTCGGCGGCTATATCTTTATAAATTTCTTTTATTCCGACGATTTTTACATGGCCAAAACATTCTTTAGACGCCCTTTCGGAATATCTGCCGTCCGCGTAAAGAATTATTTCGCCTTTGCGCGTAATATAGATATAGCCTTCGCCTGAAAAACCGGTTATATAAAATATATTGGAAGGCTTTTTTATCAGAATACCGCAGGCTTGTCTGTCCGCCAGCCGCGATATCATATCGGAAATATTAAACATAAAGGCGGTCGAGGGTTCTTTTAGGCATTTTTTTCTCTGTAAGCGTATGCTTTTTGCAAAAAAGTTTCCAGAGCGTATATTTGGGTTTCAGCCGCTCTTTTCTTCCCGTCGTTTGCTTCTTTAACTAACGATTGCAGTCTTTTTACGTTATCCGCCGATTCTTCGTCTAACGGGTTTTCTTTCAGCAGGTCTATATAAATATTTAACGCTTCGGCGTAATGACCCTGAGATTCGTAAATTTCCGCAAAAGTTTTTGTTTTAGCTTCTAATGCCATGATATATTATTTTTATCACACCGGCTTATGTTTAGTCAAGCCAATTAAATTCCGTCTATAACCGCCTGTTTGATTTTCCTTATATAAAGCAGATTTCTGATTTTGCCGCCCTGCCCGTTTTTTACGTAAAACGTGTCGAACGCTTTATTTCCCTGAGTCGTTATCTTAGAAGCGAATATGCTTATGTCGAAAACGTTAAAGATTCTTCCTATATCGTATAAAAGCCCTTTTCTGTCTAATGCCTGAATTTCAATTACCGTAAATTCGCCGCTTATATTATTATAAATTTCCACCGAATTTGAAACGCGCGGTCCCGCTTTTTTATATAAACTTTCGCTCTTTCTCTTATTTTTAAGCATATCTTCGAGCGATATGTTGCCGTTGAATACGTTAAAAAAAGTATTCCGCAGTTTATGCCAGTCGATATTGCCGTCAACTTTTTTATATATATGGTTTACGAAGAACGTATCGATAAATCTCCCGTCTTTTCTTGTATTAATATCCGCGCTCATTATATTAAAGTCGAAATAGGAAAGCACTCCGGTTATATCGGAAAACATGGTCTTTTTATCCTCGCCGCAGATAATTATTTCATAATAATCTGCGGCGATATGAGGTTTTGCGACAAAATTAAATCTGTGGCGGGACGAAATTTTTGAAAATAATTTTAAATGCAGTAAAACATTTTCCGCGCTTTCTCTGGTTAAATATTTATTTGGAGAATAAAACCGGTTTACGAAATCCGTTATGAAACCTTTTAAATCGCCGATGCCGTTAAGGAAATTATAGCCCCTTTTACCTTTCAGATTTTTTGCGGTTTCGCTTATATTCTCTATGTAATACATATCGCTTTTGAAATATTCTTCCGTATTTTTTAAATACGACAGCGTCCTGTCGAAAAGCTCCGTCAAAAGCATTTTCCGCCAGGAGTTAAATCTCGTCTTAGAAACCGCCATAGAATCGCAGATGCTGACGATAAAAAGCAGTTTTAATCTTCTTACGTCCTTAACGGTGCCCGCAACGGATTTGATAGTCGCCGGGTCGTGAATATCCCTTCTTTCGGAAGTAAGGGGAAGAAGAAAATGATTCAATATCAAAAAACCTGTGCAGTTTTGGGCGCTATCGCTCAGGCCGAGCCTTTTTGCAACCTTTACGGCTATCTTAGACCCTATGGCTTCGTGATGAGCCGAATACCCCTTGCCGATATCGTGAAGCAAAAGCGAAAAATTCAAAATAAGCATATCTTCGGCGCTTAAATCTTCGAATGTTTCCTTAAGTTCTCCGTTGATTTTGAAATTAGCCGTATTTTCCAAATAATATATGCCGTTAAGCGAATGAGCATCGACAGTATAAATATGATACACGTCGTTGGTGGAAAGAGAATCTATTTTTTCGAATTCCGGAATTAACGCGCTTAATATTTTTGTTTCGTGCATTAACAGCAGAGTCTGATAAACTCTTTTTTTGTTTTTTAAAAGATTTATAAAAAAATCTTTTGCAAAATCGCTGTTCTTAATGATTTTCCGGTATTTTTCTCCGCTTATTTTTAAAAGGTTTACGGATTCCGCGCTGAGCATATAGCCCGCCGATTGATATAAATTAAGCAGATTAAAAATATTTTTAACGCCGGACAAAAAAAGCTCTTTGTCCCGCACGGCAATAAAGCCGTTTTCTAAATAAAGGTTATTTTCTAAAATAATGCCGGTTTTTTCGTTTCCTTTATGCCTGCTTATAAGTATCCTCGGCTTTATAAGAAGGTTTATGACTAATTTAGATATATTGTGTATATTCTTGGCGTTCAAATAATAGTCGTGCATAAAATACTCTATTTTGTTTAAAAACTTTCCGTCTTTGTAGTAAAAAGCGTTAGCGACGTTTTCCTGGATATCGAAAGTAAGCTTATCGACCTTTTTCTGCGCAAGCAGATGCATCATTATTCTCGTTTTTAATATGAATTTTTTTCCGCCGTAAAAATCGGATATATCCTCTTTGCTTAAAGAAGTGTCCATTTTTTTAACCTTCAGCGTTTCCATTATCCTCATTTCCGCATCGTCGCCGTCGTCCTCTCCTGCGGAAGGAGACGGCAGGGATTCGCCGGTTGCCAGATAATAGACCCATTCGCAGTAAGAATAATCCCTTAAGCCTCCTATGCCCTCCTTAACGTCCGGTTCGAGAAGGAACAGGCCGTTATCCGACATAACGTTAATAAGCCGCCTTCTTCTTAAATTTTTCATAAGTTCTACTAAAAAAACGGATTTTGCGTCTATGTTTTTAAAACCCGTTTTAAACCCTTCGTATAAATCCTTATTTCCGGCGATATATCTCGTATTTATGAAAGAAGTGTAGGTGTTTAAATCTTTTTTCATCAGCTCGACGGCTTCCGAAATGGTCATTACGCTCTGGGAAAGATCCACTCCCGCGTCCCAGAACAAATAAAAAAAGTCTTTAAGGTCTTTTGCTACGTTTTCCTGATTCAGTCCGTCTTTTATAATTATCATTATATCTATATCGGAATAAGGGCATAGTTCGAGATTGGCATAACTGCCGCCCGCCGTTATGCAAAAATCACCCCTGCCCCCTATGCCGGAAAATGCTTCCGTAATGACGGAATCGTAAAACTCGGATACTTCTCTTGCCGCGTGAAAAGAATCGAAGTTAAGAAGGTCTTCTTTTAAATTTTTGTATTTTAATTTAATCCTTTCTTTTAAATCTTTAGGCGTCAATGTCAAAGTTTTCTCCGCTCGCTTCGCTCGTATTATTTGTTTTTATTTCCGTTGCTCCCGCTCATTCCGCCGCCGGAGGCATTTCTCGGATGAAATTTGGTATGCTGTTGCTTTAAATGCGATATGTCCGTATGGGTATAAATTTCAGTAGTAGATATGCTGGAATGTCCCAACATCTGCTGAATAGACCTTAAATCGGCGCCCCCTTCCAATAAATGCGTGGCAAAAGTATGCCTCAGCATATGAGGGGTAATATTTTTATCCACTTTGGCCAGGACTGCCGCTTTCTTAATTATTTTCCATAAACCCTGCCGGGTAAGCGGATGCCCTTTTTCGGCGATAAACAAATTATTGCCGCCGCCCTGTTTGGCATATTTTTGCCTGAGCGGCAGATAGTCTTTCAGAATATCTTTAAAAGGCGTTCCGAACGGGACTATTCTTTCTTTAGAGCCTTTTCCCCTGACCCTGATAAAATTCATATCGAAGTTAAAATTCTCCAACTTTATATCGGCCAGTTCCGAAATTCTTAAGCCGCTGGAATATAGAAGCTCTATAGCGGCTTTATTCCGGATATTCTCAAAATCCTGCCTCTGCTTCTGTTTTTTTCTGACGCCTTCGTTTTTAAACTCCACCGATAAGATTCTCCCGACTTCTTCCTTTGTAAGAAAATTCGGCAGTTTTTTAGAAATAAAGGGGTATTCTATGTCCTTAAACGGAAATTCGCTTACTATTCCGCGTTTAAATAAAAATTTGTAAAACCCTTTTATCGACGAATAGAATCTTGCCCTCGTTTTAGCGTTTAAACCGAGTTCGGCGAGATACGACAAGAAATTCTGAAAAAAAAACGGCGAAAGTGCTTTAAAGTCAAGCTTTTCGCGTTCCGCATAAGCATGAAATTTCATTAAATCGAGATAATACGAAGAAATAGTATTAAGGCTTAAACCTCTTTCTATTTTCAAAAAAGAAATATATTCGCCGATAAATCTTTCGAGCCCGTCTTTTCTAATTTTGCCTGGGACTTCTGGGTATTCCGGCTTTTCAGCCTTATTTTCGGTTTTCATTTAAAGAACTTTCTTTTAAAAAACTCAGTATAAAATCAAAATCTAATTTTCTAAATTCGTATTTTCCTATATCCTTTACTAAAACAAATTTAATCTGTTTTTCGCTTACTTTTTTATCGAGTTTCATTGCATTTATATATTGTTCTGGAGTAAAGCCGGGGATATCGGACGGCAAACCGGAATTTTTTATTAAATTCCTGATTCTTTTTACCGTTTCCTCGCTGCACAGCCCCATCTTTTTTGAAAGGGCTGCCGCAAAAACCATTCCTATCGATATGGCCTCGCCGTGTTTTACGGTTTCGTAATTATATAAAGTTTCTACGGCATGCCCTAAGCTGTGTCCGAAATTGAGCACCGAACGAAGTCCGGCCTCTTTTTCGTCTTCCTTAACCACTTCCGCTTTGATACTGCACGACCTTTCTATTATATGGGTCAAAGCGTCTTTGTCGTAAGAAAGGACTTTTTCGTAACCCTTTTCGAGATAGGCAAAAAAACCGGCGTCGAGCACGGCTCCGTATTTAATAACTTCGGCAAATCCGTTTATCAGTTCCCTTTTATCCAAGGTTTTAAGCAAATCGACGTCTATCAAGACTGCTTTGGGCTGGTAAAAAGCGCCTATAAGATTTTTACCTTTCGGATGGTCTATGCCCGTTTTGCCCCCGACGCTCGAATCTACGTCGGCAAGAAGGGTAGTGGGCACCTGTATAAAGTTTATGCCCCGCAGATACGTCGCCGCCGCAAATCCCGCAATATCGCCTATAACCCCTCCGCCGAAAGCGATAATAAAATCCGACCTTTCAAACCTGTTTTCTACAAGCCTGTCGTGAATATCGGAAAGGTATCCAAGGCTTTTCGTAGCTTCTCCGTCGGGAAGAACCATAACGGCAAAATCGTCCGCCCCGTAGTTTTTAAGGAACGAAGAAACCGCGTTTCCGTATAAACCGTTTACGGTTTTACAAGTTATAACTAAAGCCCTGCCCTTTAAATTTAAGCCGGAGGAGCTTAAAACGGCGGCCGTTTCTTTATTATAGCCCCCGCTTACGATTCCCGAATCTATTAATATATCGTAACCGTTATCTTTGGCGGTCAAGTTTAAATCTACCCTGATTTTCATATCGCTCCTTTTATATACTATTTTTATAGCCTTTTTTGACGAAAAAGTCAAAGGATATCGCCTGAATAGTTAAAGAAAACAAAACGGTTATGAAAACGTAGGTAATTATTTCGTTCCTCAAAGGCAGGGATAAAGGCAGGGATAAAGCCATGGCTATCGGCAAAGCGCCTTTTAAGCCCCCGAATACGAGGAATCTTTTATATTGTTTATTTAAGGTCAGGCCGTCCGAAAATATTTTAAACCTGTTTTTTACAATATTAACGATAGGCGAAATAAGATATACTCCTATAAAGCGCGAAAAAATGGAAAGTGCGACGATAAATAAGGATATAACCCATATGTCTAAAATTTTAAACAGATTTATCTCTATTCCTATTATTAAAAATAAAATAGAATTTACTATAAAAGTTAAATATTCGATTACCACGGGAAAAACTTCCAGCGTCCGCTCCGAAACTTTCTTTTTAAATCCGTAGTTTGCAAGCACTATGCCGCTGAATATAATAGCCATGATAAAAGACATATGAAGGTAATAAGCCGCTATCAATGACGCATAAGCCAGAAGAAGCGAAATCATTATTTCCGTCAAAAAATCCGTTGCAAGAGACAATACGAGCGATACCGAATATCCGAGGGCGATGCCGAGTATGGAACCGCCTATGGATTCGTATAAAAATTGAACCGCAGAAACCTTTATTATGCCGAGGATATAATAAAACATATTATATAAGGGGTTTAACGCCGCCCCGTGAATATTCAAGCCTAAAAAAACTTCGAAAAGGACGAGGCTTATTCCGTCGTTAAAAAGACTTTCGCCGGTCAGCAGCGTTTCGATATCTTCTTTTTCGTCCGGATTTTCGGCTTTATTTCCCGGACCGTTTTTCTCGGTCTTTGGCGGAACGCCGCTTCTTTTCGTTATCCTGTTTTTTAACAGGGCAAGTATAGATATAGGGTCGGTAGGGGTTATTATGGCGCCGAAAATTAAAGACTGTTTTAACGGAAAATTCAGGACGAAATGAAAAACTGCGCCGGTAAAAATTGCGGAGATTATCGTTCCGAAAAGGGACAGCGCGCCTATCGGAAGAATATTCGATATTAAAGGGCGCATCTTAATGCCGACCGCCCCTTCGAATATAATAACAGGCAGAAAAACGTAATATATAAGATATGGGGTGATGTTTAAACTAGGAAATATGCGGAAAATTCCGACAAAAAGCCCTATGATGACAAGCATCGAGGCATAAGGAATCTTAAGGTATCTCGTTAAAATTCCGCCCGCCGAAGCTATAGAAAGCAGAAGTATCGCCGTAATTATTATATGTCTGCCGTCGTACATATTTACATTATAAACCTAAAAACCGGCATTTTCATCATATTTCGGTATTCCCGGGCTTGAGCCATTCAGGATAATCGGGGAGCGGGGCGTTTTCGTTGTTTAAAATTATTAGAACACCTGATTCGTCCTTTTTAAAACCGCATTTTTCTAAATAGCCGCGGCACGTAAAATTTTTGCCGGTGTCTTTGAACGGCACTGAAGTCAAATAAATCCGTCCATTTTAGCTTAAGGCAAAATTTTTTCGGCAATATTATTCAATCTTTTATCGAGCGTCCATAATTGCACATCTGAAAGCATAGCGGAAGCAAGAAGATGAATGTCTACATATCCTAGTCCTTTTCCCATAAGTTCTTTATATTCTATAAATTGCAATATTTCATTATTACCTGCAACCTCAACGGAAGGAAGCGATTTGAGCAGGTTTATAATCACGGTTCTATTCTTGAGATTTCCGCATGCGATTTCTCCTATAATAAAAGGATGGCATAGTACTTTCCCTTTATTAAGCATGGAAATAAGTTTGTCGCTGCCTTCGCGCAAATGCAACACCCATACGGAAGTATCTACAAGAATCATATCGTTTTAAATACTTCTTCTGCGCGGTATATTTTTTAAGCTCTTTTCCGTTTTACCCAATTTGGCAAGTTTTTTTCCGCTTTCTATAGATATAAGAGCTTCAAGCCCCATTCTTACTAATTTAGTTTTTTCCGCTATACCGGTAAATTTAGCAGCCTCTTCTATTAATTTATCGTCTATATTTAACGTCGTCCTCATAAATTGCCCTCCCGCTTAAAGTAAAGTATTTACGTTAATCTAGATTTATTTAAAAGAATATAACATTGACAAATATATTGAATACATGCCATATGTATTATTATGCATTATTTATGCATATAAGTCAATTTCCGATAGCTGTTTAGTTTTCTTAAAATTAGAACTTTTTTCAATCGCTTTATCTGTCTTTAATATTGGAGAAATAAAATTTAATAAAAACATGCAAACACAGGCGGGAGTAATATAATAAACAATCTGTCTTCGTAGGTTAAAGAACTATTCCAAAGACTCGAAAAGACTTGTTCTTTCTACCGACTCCTATATAGGCGAAGGTTTCGACGAACCCGAATTAAATGCTCTGTTTTGGCCATGCCGGTATCTTTCAAGGGGAGAATAGTTCAATATACGGGAAGATTATCTCGAAATTATAAAGATAAACAAAATATTTTACATTTATGATTATTTTGACGAAAATATTCCGCTTTTAACTGCAATGCACAAGAAACGGATTAAAACTTATAACCTGCTGGATTATAATATTTGCGGTTAAGAGTCATTCTTCCAACGCCTCAGGAAACTTAATTCAGTATTTATATTTTTTTAAATCTTTATAGAAATTTTCATGTGTTCCAATGGTATACCAACGGTATATAGGTAAACTTTATCTTCAATAATTTCATAAGATAAAAGAAATAATTTAGTATTAAATCTAAACTTTAAAACTCTTACCCCTTTTAAATCGCCTTTTTTAAGCTCTCCAACTTCGGGATTTTTAATTATATTTTTTACTTGATTATCAATTTCTATCTGTAAATCTTCAATGGATTTCTTTTTAAATTTAACAAATTTGCCGGAAGCTATTATATTCATGATTTACTATTATCTGATTACCCCAAATGTGTATTTTGAATATATTCCGTTCTCTATCTCTTTTTTAGCCGCTAATGTATCTTTAATAAATGAAAACGGCAGATCTTCAT
>JAKAKK010000092.1 GCA_021813525.1 bacterium | reverse complement strand
CCTGCTTCCGATTTCTTATCCATGGACTTATTGAAAACAAGGTAATCTTTCTCTTTATAACCGCTAGCCGTAAAATCGGCATATTTGCATAAAATATCTAAATTTACCGCAAATCCGGCTCCTGCGCAATTCTCCCCGAACCTGCCTATTAAATTATTATATCTGCCTCCTCCGAAAATTTCATAACCTACATTGGGCGCAAAACATTCAAAAATCGTTCCCGTATAATAATTGAGTCCCCGTATCTCGCCTAAGTCTATAGTAATATATTTTTCAAGCTTATACGATTTTATATAAGAAACAACCCGTTCTAAATTCTCTAAAGCATTTTTCGATGCTTCGTTGCATGCCATTTTCCATGCTTTTTTAATAACCGATTTTTCCCCGAATATAAAAGGGAGCTCGCTTATCGCTTCTTTTTTGCCGGAAGGCAAAGATATGCTTTCTAGGAAATCATGCAAACCGGAAGAATCTTTCCTTAATATAAATTCTTCTATTTTTTTTTTGTACGGCGTTTCTATGTCCGAAACTATCCCCCTAAAAAATTCGACGTTCCCTATATCTACGCTAAAATCTTTTATATTAAGGCGTTTAAGCGATTCGATGCCCATAATTATAAGTTCGGCATCGCTCTCGGGACTTTCAGGCCCGACTAATTCAGCGCCAACCTGCCATATTTCCCTAGGCTTGCCGAGAACCGGGTCGAAATTCCTCAGAACGGGACCGCTGTAAGAAAACTTATACGGCAGGACGATAGAATTTTTTAAAGCGGAACTGAGCCTGCCTATCTGGGGCGTGAAATCGCTCCTGAAAGACAGCATTTCACCGGTGCTTGTATCTGCAACCTTAAACAGTTCGGCAGATTCCGAACTCATCAAAAACACGTCTAAAAAATCTATGCTTGGAGTTATAACCTTGCTGTATCCCCATTTTGAAAACTCTTCCAGTAATATATTAGCGGTTCCGTCTATTAATTCCGTTTCTCCCGGAAGAAAATCCCTTGTTCCCTGGGGCGGCTGGGAAGGAATTATCGGATTTTTTCTATTCACTATAATTCTAAATATTTAGCTTCGGTTATGTTTGGTTCGGCTTTTAATTCATTAATTACGGCATTATCGACCGCAGAATCTAATTGCAATATCGAGATAGCCTTATCCAGATGCCTTCCGAGATGCATTCTTGCAATATTGATTTTATTTCTGCCGAGGACCTTTCCTATCGAAGCTATAACGCCCGGTCTGTCAAGATTGAATATGACCAATATATGCCCTTCGGGAATAGCCTCTATAGAATAATCGTCTATTTTTACTATCCATGGATTTTTTTTGCCGAATATAGCGCCGGATATGCTGAAAGTCTTAACATCCGTGGTTGCGGTAATAGATATCGAACTTGTGTAGTCGAATGCCTGGTCCGATTTCGATTCGATAACCGATATGCCTCTTTTTTTTGCGACTTCATTTGCATTTACGTAATTTATATCCTCTCCCAACAGCGGGTAAAGAATCCCCTTCACCGCATTAGGAGTTATGGCTCCGGTATTATGCGCGGAAACGGCGCCGTTATAGTCTATTTTGATATTTGTAATTCCGCCGGTTATAATGCTTCCCAACAGCCTGCCTATTTTTTCTCCTAAATTCAAATAAGGTCCTATAATTTCTACCTCTTCTTTCGTCACCGAAGGAACGTTGACGGCATTTTTTATCGTGCCGTTTATAAGATAATCGGCGATTTGATGGCATATAGCCACTGCCACGTTAGTTTGGGCTTCTTCGGTAGATGCCCCAAGATGCGGAGTAGCGATAAGATTATCTAAAGTTAAAAGAGGATTATTAACGGGCGGCTCTATTTCGAATACGTCCAACGCGCATGCGGAAACCTTGCCGGATTTAAGGGCTTCGTATAAATCGGCCTCGTTGATTATGCCTCCTCTTGCTATATTAAGGAGTTTCACCCCGTCTTTCATTTTAGATATGGTTTCTTTATTTATCATTCCTTTAGTTTCTTTTACCAAAGGAGTATGAACGCTTATATAATCCGATTTTGCATATATTTCGTCTAAACCGACAAGATTTATTTCTAGTTCTTTGGCTTTTTCTTTTGACAAAAGCGGGTCGTATCCTATCGGATTCATTCCAAAACACTTTGCCCTGTTATAAAGGACCTGCCCTATATTGCCCATTCCTATTATTCCGAGAGTCTTTCCGTAAACTTCCGTACCTTGAAATTTGCTCTTTTCCCACTTGCCTTCTTTAATCGAAAGGAAAGACTGAGGTATATGCCTCGACATGGCAAGAAGCATCGCAAATGTCAGTTCCGCCGTAGTTACCGTATTTCCTCCGGGCGTATTCATAACTACTATGCCGGCGGCGGTTGCGGCCGCTTTATCGACGTTGTCTAATCCGCTGCCCGCCCTTCCTATGACTTTAAGGTTTTTTGCCGCTTCTATAATATCCTGGGTAAGCTTGGTGGCGCTCCTGATAACGATGCCGTCGTATTCGTGAATTATCTGCTTCAGTTCGTCGGGTTTAAGCCCCGTTTTAACATCAACCTTAATCTTGCCCGTATTAGCTAATATATCTATGCCTTCTTTGGAAAGTTTATCGCTTACGATAACCTTAAACATCGCTTATCTCCCGTATTATACGTAATTAATTAATGGTAAATGGTTAATCCGCAAAATTTATTCGCCGAAAAGAGCTTTCTGTGCGGCTTTTAGTCCGCTGCCGGTTTCAAATTTATAACCGAGTTCTTTTAATACCGCCTCTAATGCAGAAATAGCGGTTATGACGTCGAAACATCCTGCATAACCCAGATGGGCTATTCTGAATATCTTGCCCTTAGCGGCATCCTGGCCGCCTGCTATTGTAATTCCGTATTTTTCTCTTATAAGTTTTGTTATTTTGCCGGCATCTATGCCTTCCGGCGCCCAAACCGCCGTAAGGGCATTTGACGGTTCGTCTACGGTATAAAGTTTTAATCCCATCGCCTGCACTGCGGTTCTTACCGCATTAGCAAGATTTGCATGTCTTTTAAAAACTTTTTCAAGCCCTTCTTCCTTGATTTCTCTTAAGACCTCTCTTAGGCCGACTATAAGCTGGACGTTAGGAGTATAGGCATTCTGATTTTTTTCGAGAGATTTTTTTTCTTTTTTAAAATTAAAATAATATTTCGGAAGCGTAGATTTCTCTACGAAACCCCAGGCCTTTTCGCTCAAAGAAGCAAACGCAAGTCCCGGAGGAAGCATAAGCGCCTTTTGCGAACCGGTTACCACCACGTCTATGCCCCATTCGTCCTGAGGAACGTTTGTTACGCCTAGAGCCGTAATGGCATCGACTACAAGTATAGTATTCGGCCTTTTTTTAATTATATCGGCAATTTCTTTTACGGGGTGATAAACGCCCGTAGACGTTTCGGACGCCTGTATGTAAACAGCTTTTATTTCAGGGTCTTCGTTTAACGCATCTTCGATTGACTTTGGAGAAACGGTATGTCCCCACTCCACGTCTATAGCTTTTACGTTTACCGAATATGCTTTGCAAATATCGAACCATCTTTCTCCGAATTTTCCCCCTCTGACGGCAAGCGCATGGTCTCCAGCCGAAAGGAGATTAGACACGCAGCCTTCCATCGCTCCGGTGCCGCTTGAAGTGAATATTAAAACCTCCTGCTTGGTCTGAAAAAGATATTTCAAATTATCCCTTACTTCCTGAAGTATAACCGAATATTCCGGAGCGCGGTGATGAACTATAGGAAGCGCCATATCGGCTAAAGCGCGTTCCGGCACGGGAGTCGGTCCGGGCGCCAATAAATACTTTTTCTGCATTTTTAACCCCTTTATAATTATTAAATTATATAAATTTACAAAATAAACTTGTTAAGTTATATCTAAACCATTTAATACTTAAACAAATTTAAGAAAAATTGTCAAGAATTTATACAAATTTTTTAAAATTCCTTTGATAAATTTGACATTTACGCTAATCGGCATTATAATCATTAATGTTTAATATTTTAAATGCCGGAATTGGGTAGATACGTAACATTAATGAACAAATTATATACTAATAAATAATGAGAAAAATTAATCTGCTTTATATTTTTTTTACCGCAATATTTACCGTCTTTTTAATTTCCGATTGCTATGGTTCAAATCTTAACGGCAATACTAATTTCGTAAAAATAAAATTCAAAACCACTTACAA
>JAKAKK010000043.1 GCA_021813525.1 bacterium | reverse complement strand
TATTTATATCTTTAAGCGAAGTTCTTTCAAAATTGGAATATAATCCTTTATAAATTATTGAAATCCTGCCTTTTAAAGTTCCGCTTTTAGCAATCCTGCCTTTAAATAATAAAACTTTTTCGTTCTGTTCGGGCTTCTCGGCAGGCGTAGAAATAAATTTAAAACCGCCGCGCCCTATAATCGCTGCGCCTTTTCTTCCCGCCAGACCGTAGGGAATCTTAAAGGCTTTATAGGATGAAGAATCGGGGTAAAGATAATACTTTTTATTTTTACCTTTTTCTTTCAAGGTAAAACCGACTATAACAGAATCGAACTGCCTGGGAGAAACGTTTTTAATATTTAAAGGGGGCGTATCTAACGACGGTATAAGAACGGGATACGCATCGATTCCTTCAACCTTAAGCATCGTTATAAGCAGGGCGGCTAAGGATTTTGAATCTCCGTAACCGTTCGCAAACGTTGTTCCGGCAGGCTCCGGATTATAGCCGTTTATACCGTAGCCTATTCCTACATATCTAAAGGTTCTTACAAAGCTGTAATAAATTGAAGCCGCTTTTTGCCTGCGGCTCTCGTCTTTGACTTTTTTTACCGCCGACTCGGCAAATTCTTTAATTTTTGCGGTAGGTCTTTCGGCTTTCGCAAACATCGCGTTTATTCGGTTAAATAGTCTGCCCCAGGAATTATAAGTAGATACGGCAATATAACTTCTTAAATTTTTTATAGGCGGCATATAGGATTCCTTTTTTATCGCCGCGACGCCGCCAATGGATGCGCTTAGTTTTACGAATTTTTTATTTTTAATATAAACGAATTTTTTTGAAACTTCATGCCGGTTTAATTTATGCAGATACAAATTAATATTAGCCCCTTCGGGATATATCAGCGAAAAATTTATTTTCCGGGCCGGTATAGTATAAGAAAAATAACCGGTATAAAAGACTCCGTTCTTAATCAACGGCTTAAAATTATCTATCTCGTAGGAAAAATTTATAACCGAACCTTCTTCGACCGCCGGCATCGAAAGCGTAAGATATTTTATATCGGAATAAGCCGGGTAATTAACCGCAAAGCTCGGAGAAACAATGTTGACTGCGTGTTTGCCTACGGGAACCTTAAACATCCCGTTAAGCAAAGTATAGGCATATAGCAATTTAATCTTCTGATATTTTTCCGAAAAAGGGACTATAACCTCGGAATACTTATTAATTCCTCTTTGCGACTCTATTTTTACCGATTCGGTTACATACGCTTTTAATCCGTAATGCTCATTCAGCTTTAGAAGTATGTCTTTTTTTAGTATGTATGCCCCGAAATTTTTGCCGTCTTTTTCGATACCGGCTCCGGGCTTAACGGCGGCATACGAAAAAACGGGGTTAACGGCGTCAAATGCCGAAAAAACAAGAAATGCCGAAAAAACAAGAAATAATAACGATTTTAATTTTTTAATTTTCATTAATAAGAATCCTTTTAAAGAGTTAGAGTCTGATTGCAAATATCGTAAATGCCGCATTTTTCGCAGTCCGCTTCGTTCCGGTTTTTTTTGCATAAATCCAGTATTCCCAGCCTTGTAATTGCAAAATCGTATTTTACCGGGTCGGAATAGTCGAGTTTTTTGAGATTTTCTGTTATCTCTTCAGCCATTTTAAAAGAGGGGTTTTTACGCGATGTTAAACCTATGTACCGGCTGATTCTCCCTATATGCGTATCTACCGGCATTATCAGCTGGTAAGGCTGGATGCCGCCCTGCCATATCCCGAAATCGAGATTGTCCGAATTTCTTACCATCCATCTTAAATATAAATTCATTCTTTTGCAGGGACTGTTGTCCGAGGGAGAGGTAAAAAAGAAACGCACCATGGAATCCTCAGGCGGAGTCGGCGTGCCGTAAACAGGCGAAAAATCGACAAGTTCTACCGCTCTTTTAGAAAAGCTAATCAATGCGTTTTTCAGGTTTAAATAGGACGGATTAAAACCTATAAGGAAAAAATTTTCTATAGAACCGTATTTTTTGAGTATCTCGCTTAAAACCAAAAACAGCGCTACGACGTCTTTTTCTTTTATAAAACGGTAATAAAAATTTTTAAATAGTTTTAATCCTTCGGCGGTATCGAAATTTACGGTAAATTCATAGAATTTATGCTCGACTATTTTGTCTATTTTGTCTAATATTTTAAGAATCTGGCTCACGCCGCCGAACGCAAATCCGGCCGCTATAAATCCGGCAATCTCGATATCTTTAGGGTCGCCTGCTTTATGGACAAAACCGAGAGGGTCCGAATAAAGATAAGATTCTTCGAATTTTTCGTATAAATCTTCAAGGCACTCTTTTAATTTTAAGCTTTTTTTGTCTTCGCCGAACGATTTGACCCTGCTGATAATACCGCCTTTGTAAGCAAAAGTTTTGCCGCCCGGAATAGTCCAGCAGTCGCCTTCTTCAAGCGGATAAGGAACGTTCATCCCCCTGCCTATAAAAACTTCTTCTCCGTCTATTTTCGTATAAAAGTTAAAATCGTTATCTTCCCAGATTAACGACCCGCCTTTTTCATATTTGAAACTCATTATAAATTTTTTACGGTTTAATTTATTTGTATTAATATTTATGAATCCTGCGTTATTTTATATGCAAAATCCATTCCGAATTTTTCGCAGTTAAGCAAATCTTCTTCAAACGGCGTCATTTGAATTTTTAATCCTTCCTGAACTATAACGAATCTGAGGCTCTTAAGAATATCCTGCACCATCTGAACCGCCTCCCCGCTCCAGCCGTAACAGCCGAAAACGGCCGCCTTTTTATTTTTGACGTTAAGCATAACCATGGACGATATCATATCGAATATAGGCTTCGGGGGTTTCGCGTTAAGGGTGGGCGAACCGACTATTACGGCAGAGGCGCTTTCGATTTCATCTACGACGTCTTTAATATCGCTTTCTACTAAGTTTATCAGGGAGACGTCAGTAAGCCCGTCTATGCTTGCGCCTTTTGCGATATGCCTTGCCATTTCTTCGGTATTGCCATAAGCCGAAGCATAAATTACGGCTATCTTTTTAACGGCCGAATCCGCATCTGACGGCTTGCTTGCTTCCAGATACCAGTCGAAATATTTTTTTAAATCTTTTCTCAATATAGGTCCGTGCGACGGAGCAATTATGTCTATATTATAATTTTTAAGTTTTTCGAGCGCGCTTAAGGAATAGTTTTTAAACGGCCTCATTATGTGAATAAAATAATATTTAAACGCTTCGAAAGCCTCGTCTTTGTCCGCCAATAAATCGTTAAAAACCTTAGGGTCGCAGTAATGGGCTCCGAAAAAGTCGCAGGGGAAAAGTATCCCGTCTTCTTTCAGATAAGTAAACATAGTATCCGGCCAGTGCAGAAAAGGGGCGCTTATAAACTGGAGGGTTTTTCCGCCCAAGTCGAGCGAATCTCCGTCTCCTACCGTGATATTATTGTAATCTTTTTTAATAATATGTTTGACGAAATGATGCGCATTTTTTGAATAGACCAGCGTCGCGTCTTTTGCAATGTCCTTGATAAGATGCAGCGCTCCGGAATGGTCCGGCTCCGTATGGTTTATAACGATATAATCTATTTTGGATATATCCGTTATACCGCTTAATTTATTTATCAGCTGGTCTTTAGTATTGAGTTTGACCGTATCTATTAAAGCGGATTTTTGGGTCCCCTGAATAAAATAAGAATTATAAGTCGTTCCGTTTGCAGTAGGTATTACTATATCGAATATCCTTAAATCGGGGTCGAAAGCGCCGGTATAAAACACGCCGTCTTTTATCTTGACTGCTTTTTGGGATAAATATTTATCGTTGCCGGTATCCATAGACTTAAACCTCCTATTTAAGTTTAAGGATTTATAAAGGTATAAATTTATCTAATCTTTATAAATTCAATTTAATAAATATACTTTTTATTATTATATCATATATAATTGTTAATTATAAGAACCAACGAGCTAATCGATGAAAGAATTAAGCATCTACATTCATACCCCGTTCTGTAAAAGCAAATGCAATTACTGCAGTTTTTATTCCGTTCCTTTATCAAAATTAAAGCCGGTAAGCGGCTGCGCTGAACTGGAGCGATACCCGGAATTTTTGATAAAAGAGATAAATATGGAGGCCGAAAAATATTCCCTTGGAGGCTCTCGCGTAAACAGCATATATTTCGGCGGCGGCACTCCGTCTATAATGCCCGCGGGGTTTTTTAGCGGACTGATAAATCATATAAGAGAAAACTTTGAAATTGCGGAAGTCGCCGAAATAACCGCGGAGATAAACCCGGAAAGCGGAAACTTAGAAAAACTGTCGGATTTAAAGCCGCTTGGAATAAACCGCTTATCTGTCGGAGCGCAAAGTTTTGACGGCGGCGTGCTTAAAACGGCAGGCAGAATACATAATAAAAACGATATTTATAATGCGGTAAATAATGCAAAAAAAGCTGGATTTAATAATATTTCGCTCGATTTAATAATAGGACTGCCGGGACAAACGAAAGATATTTTATACAACGACGCAAAGTCGATACTGGGTTTGGAACCGGCTCACGTTTCGGCTTATATGCTCAGCGTCGAAAAAGGCACAAAATTTTATGAAATTAGTAAAAAAAGAAAAATAAAGGGTTTTGCATTTACGCCGGAAGAAAACATAGCAGAGTATTATGAAATACTATGCGGATTGTTGGCCGAAAAAAGCTATGCGCGCTATGAAATATCTAATTTTGCAAAAAACGGATACGAAAGCAGGCACAATTTAAACTATTGGAAAAGGGGCGAATATTTAGGATTGGGCCCTTCGGCTTCCTCCTTCTTAAAACTTGAAAACGGCAAAGAAATACGGAAAACTAATGCGGCTGATTTAGAAAAATATATACGAAATATTTCAAAAAAATTTCACGGCGGGGAAAGCGATAATAGCGGCGTTATACAAAATAACGGCGATTTTATCGAAATCCTTACGGAAAAAGATAAAACAAACGAGGAAATATTTCTATCCTTAAGGACGGCTTCAGGAATTAACGCAAAAAGACTGTCGGAATTAGCCGGCCGTGAAATTATAGATAAATTCATAAAAGAAGGATTTATGCAAAATTCTAAAGAAAATATTATACTGACTTTAAAAGGCGCGCTTTTATCGTCGGAAATATTCGCCCGCATTATGATTTAATCCAATCCGGCAGTTTTATATTGCAATAATGGAAATCAATATTTATAATATTACAATAATATTCCTACGGAGAGATGGCCGAGCGGTTTAAGGCGGCGGTCTTGAAAACCGTTGATGCTTAAAACATCCGGGGGTTCGAATCCCTCTCTCTCCGCCAGATATAACACTCAAGTAATTTTAGCATATAATTCGTTAAGGCAGTACTAAAGAGGGATTCGAACACCCGCAGCGCGAAGCGCGTTTGGGGGTTTGTCGCTTTTAGCGTCCCTAAAGACGCTCATCCCTCTCTCCGCCAGTTAAAAACCTAACTTCTAAGTCAGTAAGAAATATCTAAAAGATAATAGGATTCGAACACCCGCAGCGCGAAGCCCGCAAGGGAAAGTTCGCAAGGTTAAAACTCTGATGAAGATAAGTTTATCCGGCCTTAAGCCCGCAAGTAAACGTCTCGGACAAATATCTTTCTTAACTCTAAAAGACCCATTATAACAGTTGTGGCTAAGATTGTAAGCAATAATTGCAAGAGGCTGACCGGAAAAAGACCGAATCTTTCTCTCAGAAAGGGAATATATATTTCTAAAAAAAGAAATCCGACGGCCGCAAGCGACCAGAAATTAATAATCTTATTTGAAAATAATCCTATAGAAAAAATAGATTCGTCGTCGGAGCGCGAAATAAAAACAAGCGCTATATATCCGATAATCAATGACGCAAAAGCAAGCGTGCGCGATTGAACAATATCAAAATTTTTAAGGCGCGTATAAAAATAAACCGAGCTCACCGCTATGAACAAAACCGACCCTTTAATTAAAATATCTTTAACAGCCTTAGCGCTAATTATACTTTCATGCGGATTGCGGGGAAGACGGGAATAGATATTTTTTTCGGCAGGCTCGGCGACAAAACCTGTCGATGCCGCCACATCCATAAATAATTCCAGAATAATTATTTGGATAGGCATAAGAGGAACGGGTATATATAGGAAAACCGGTATAAGAAATATAAGTATCAGCGAGACTTTTACAGAAAGATAATATTTTATTCCTTTTTGCAGATTATCAAAAAATTTCCTGCCTTCAAAAATGCCATGGGCTATAGTAATATAATTGTCGTCCGCCAAAACAATATCCGCCGCCTCTTTAGCGGCATCCGTTCCCCTAATACCCATAGCTATGCTTATGTTTGCGCTCTTTAAGGCTAAAACGTCATTAATTCCGTCTCCGGTAACAGCCACTATTTCTCCGTTTTTGCGGAGCGCCTGAACAATGCGGTATTTGTGCTGAGGCGTATTCCTTGCAAAAACTGAAACTGTTTTAACGGTATCTTGTAGTTCTTCATCGGTTAAACCGTCTAGATTTTCGCCCGTTAACACGCGTCCGCTTTCAGTCAATATGCCTACTTCTTTTGCTATAAAACCGGCCGTCAGAACATGGTCTCCCGTAACCATTATAGTTCTAATGCCGGCCTCAGCCGCTTTTGCAATCGTTTCTTTCACTCCGTTTCTAGGAGGATCTTCGAAACTTATTAATCCCTCGAAATCCAATTCTTTTTCAAGTTCGTTAAAATTAAGGCCTTCTTCGCCGTAAACTATTTTTTTATAAGCAATAGCAATAACCCGCCTGCCTTTGGACGTCTGCTCGTTTAATTCATTTTTAATATCGCTCTTTATACCGCGGCACATAGTAAAAATTTCTTCAGGTGCGCCGCTCGCAAACAATTCATATTCGTTTCCGTTTTTTCTTATGACTGACCTCGACTTCCGCCCGTTTCCCAAATTTCTTAGGCGCACCATTTCATGCGGCATTGCGGTTACTCCTAATTTTAAGGCTTTGCTCTTGATTTCGCGCTCCATGCCGGATAAGGAATATTGGGAAAAAGCATTGATTGCCTTTTGAATGATTGTTTTCTCTTTATCGCCGCCTTCCGGGTAAATCGAAACAATTTTCATTTTACTTTCGGTTATCGTTCCGGTTTTATCGGTAACTATGGCCGTAGAATTTCCCAATGTTTCGGCGGCATTAATTTTTTTAATAAAAAAATTTTTTTTAGACAGGGAATAAGCGCCCAATCCTAAAACCATAGTAATAACAATAGGCAGTTCTTCGGGTATGGTGACAAAGGACAGGGAAAGTCCGGTTAAAATCATAGTTTCTATATCATTGCCGTTTAAAATTCCTAAAATTGCTACAAGCGCAGATAAAAAAACGGCAATATAGACTAATTTTCCGGCAAGAGATTTCATAGCTATTTGCAAAGCGGTTTTTTGCGGCTCTATCTGCTTCATCATAGAAGCTATTTTACCTAGTTTTGTATTTTCTCCCGTACAGAAAACTTCGGCCCGTCCTTCTCCCGAAACAATAACGGTGCCGGCAAAAATATCTTCGCCGTAATTTTTATCGCTGGGATACGATTCCCCCGTAAGCGGAGACTCGTCGATTTGCAAGTCCTCGCTCTGCCTGATTTTCGCATCTGCAGCAACTTTTACCCCCGGAATTAAAATTAAAATGTCTCCGGGCACAACCTCTTCGGAATCGATTTCCGATACGCCGCCGTTCCTTATGACCTTTGTTTTCGGCGCTGCAATTCTTTCTAAGGAATCAACGGCCTTTTTAGCCCTGAATTCATTAAATGCTTCCACTGAAACAAGCAGAAAAATTACAATGAAAATTGTGACCGTATCTTCCAATTCTCCCCAGATGCCGTATAAAAAACCGACTACCAGCAAAAGGAGAATCATAGGTTCCTCAATCTCTCGCTTAACTATGCCGAAAAGGCTTGTTTTTGCAGGTTTAAAAATCCGGTTGGGACCGAATTCCGATAATTTTTTAGCCGCTTCTTTAGAGGTCAGCCCTTCGCTATATTTTTGAACCATAAGATATTTTATTATCAGCCGATATCCTTTCTCTGGAATATCAAAGACGATATAATAAACAGCAGCGCCGTATAGCAAATTCCGTAAACAATGCGGTAAAATATAACGTCCGAGGCAATATTTACTTTATATGCCGCTTCGGAACTTATATTGAATATGGAAAAATTGGGCAGAACGGTATAAATAAAACGGACTATATGGGCCAAAACATGGTTAGCCTGATGCACTATAACGACTTTGCCGTTTATAATCTTTTTCACGGGCCTAACTAAATCGTTCATCCTGCTCGAAACGTTGCCTATAAAAAAAACGAGTATCGCAAATACGGAGGCCAAAGCTTTTGACGTTATCAAAGAAAAAAGCAGGGCCGCAGCGGAGATAAATATCGATTCGATTATTATAAACAACCCCTGAATTATCAAAGGCTGGGGCAGAAGATAAAAAGTAAAAGTCGCCGAAGAGACGCCGGCAGGCTTAACGCCTGAGCCGGCCGCTTTTGCAATAGACCCCGCCGGCACGATAAATTTATGCATAATCAACAGCACTAAATAAAAAATCAGCATCATTATAATCGTAGAAAAAATTATCGCCGCCGCAAGCCCTAAGAAACGCCCTATTAAATATTCGGTTCTTTTCAGCGGCCTGGTAATGCTAAGAAAAATGCTTTTCTTTTCGATATCGTCGTAAACCGCCGAAGCGCCTATAAAAATTCCGATAAAAATATTAAAAATAGATATGGCGAATATAGAAAAATCCACCATAATTCTTCCCTGGTTTATAAAACTCGTCTGGGAAACGAAATAACTGCCGGATACGAGTATTAAAGCGAATATTAAAAAAGAATAAAAAATTTTCGAATTTTTTATTTCCTTAAAAGAGTACATTATTCCGTATAAAATCTTTTTCATTAAAATACCCCGCTAATTTTTTCTGCTTTTAAGCATTAAATCGTATAGATAAATTTCTAAAGGCGTGCTGTATTCCGCAGGCAAACGATAATCTCTTCTTTCTTCCGCATAACCTGCCGCCTCGTTTTCCATATCCTCAAGATTTTCATTTTTTATTAATCTCCCGTTTACCAGAACCGCTATCCTGTCGCACAGCTCTTTACTGTCGGCAAGCACGTGGGACGAAAAAAATATGGTCTTTTTTCTCTCCTTGAGCTTAAATATTATATCCTTGAACTCTTTCCGCCCGATAGGGTCGAGTCCCGACAGCGGTTCGTCGAAAATTAAAATCTCCGGATCGCCCAAAATAGAAACGGCAAGAGCCAGCCTCTGGGTCATGCCCTTGGAATATTTATGGGCTTGGATATTTTTTGCATAAAAAATACCAGCTAATTTTAACGTATCGTCAATTTCATCTTTATTTATTTTTTTATTTAAAAGCTTTGAGTAATAATTAATAATTTCTATGCCTTTAAGCCCACGCGGAAAACTCGGATTTTCCGGCAGATAGCCTAATTTAAGCCTCGCCCTGTAATCCGACGCATCATACCCGTTTATTTTTATGTTTCCGCCGGACGGCTTAATGAGCCCTACAATCATTTTAATCGTAGTGGATTTGCCTGCGCCGTTCGGACCGAAAAAACCCGTGACTTTTCCCTCCTCTATATCCAAAGAAAGGTCTTCTACCGCATTTTTTTTCGTTCCGAAAAAACCGACCCTGAAATATTTGGCTGCGTTTTTTATTTCAATCATGATTTCCTCTCTTTTTGAGGCAGAAATAATTTTAAAGAATAAGGGATTTTATAGCTTTCATGCTCTTTTTTAAAAATTATCTCTTTCTTAACCGCATCTATCCTGTATTTTATTATCTGCCTTATATAAGGATTTTTGTTATTTTTATACATATCTTCGAGGAAACTTAAAGTCTTTTTAAGGCTCCCGGATTTATTGAGAAGTTTAATATATAAAAACTCTAGATATTTAGGGCTGCCTTTCATACCGACCGCATATTTTAGATAATAGGCGGCTTTCTTATAATCGCCGAGGCTGTAAAAATAGTTAAAAGCTATCAGAAAAGGTATGTTCCAGTTTCCTTTAAGATGTTTCATTCCCAGCTTTAATAATTTTATCGCCCTTTTCGGTTTTCCCGCCAGGCCGAGAAGCGTCCCCCCCGACTGGTAAGCGTAATTAAAATTCGGATTCAGGGAAACCGTTATGAAAGATATTTTATACATATAAGGATAATGCATCTTCGCTAATCTGAAAGACGAAACCTCCTGAACGAAAAGCGTCCAAAAATAATCGGAAGCCAAAGTATTAAAGTTTAAGTCTATGAATTTTAAAAATTCAGGTTTTACGGACGAATACCTTAAAAAAGAAATAAGTTTAAATTTTAAATGCCGCTTGGAAAAAATCACGGCGTTAAACGAAAATAAGACGGAACATGCTAAAAATAGAATGATTAAAAATACTGCGAAACCTTTGAATAATTTATGGACGCTTATTCTCATTTTAAAATATTCGGGCTCTTTAACAGCTCAAGATAAAATGCGGATGTTTCGGACGCTACCGCTTTTGCGTCGAATTTTTTAACGACTTCATTATAGCAATTCAGGGCAAGATTTTCAATTAAATCGTATTTATCTATTAAATACATTATTTTTTCCGCAAGTTCGGAAAAATCTCCGTTCTTAAACAAAAGTCCGGTTTCGTTGTTTTTAATTATCTCCGGAATCCCTCCGACGTCCGACGCTATAACGGCTTTCTTCATGGCGCAGGATTCGATAATAATGCTTCCCATTCCTTCGAGGCCGGACGGGACTATTATTAAATCGGATGCGGCTATAAATTTTTTAATATTTTCCTTAAAACCGCTAAGAACAAAATAATCTTTCAGATTTCTTTCCGCGATTAATTTTTCGATATAATCGTAAAGTCCGCCTTCCCCTATTATGACGAATTTTAAATCTTTTCTTTTTTTCGCTATGAGTTCCGCGGCTTTTATAAGTATCTCATGCCCTTTCTCGCCCGACAATCTTCCTATAAGTGAAATCATTTTTTCATCGGGTTTAATGCCGAGTTCGGTTCTTATTCCGGTTTTTTCCGATTCGTAAAAAGATATTTGATTTTCATCGTTATAAATTCTGGGGCTGTAAATAGTTTTGATTTTTTCAGGGTCCGCTTTAATATTTTTTACTAAACTTTCTTTAATAAAATCGGATATTACTATAAACCTATCCGTTAAGAACCTGTATATTAAAAATCCTTTCAAAAAATCGACTTTATATGCGACATGCCGCGTTAAAATCTTAATTATCTTTTTTTTAAAAATAGAAGCCGCCGCTATACCTCCCAGAAAATGGTCTATCGAGGAATGAAAATTTACTAAATCTATATCGCGGAGTTTTAAAAAACGCCTAATTTTGAATACGGCAAAAATATCGATAAAATTAGTCATTCCGACGGAAAAATTAGAAATATCGTATTTATCCAATTCCGCTTTTAATCTTTCGTTATTATTATGGATAACGTATATATTAAAATCTTCGCCGTAATACTGCTTCATGAACCTCAGCAGTATTACGATATCGTTTTGCGCTCCGCCGAAACTTTTAAAACCGTCTATATGGAGTATATTAAATTTATTTTTTTTATTCATAGAAATTATATTATAATACTATATTATATTTATTTAAAACAATTTTGGACTATAAAACCGATGGAAAACATTATTTTAATTTTTTTTAAGGATATATTTCTTGCCTTAATTCCCCTTTTCGTCGCGATAGACATATTCGGCGTGCTCCCTATATATTTAGACTTCGTAAAAGATACCGACATAGAAGAAGAAAAACAGATCAGAAGAAACTCTTTGATTACCGCATTCAGCGTCGGAGTAGGCTTTCTTCTGCTCGGCAAATCCCTTTTCGACGTTATGGGTATTTCTATATACGATTTCGAAATGGCGGGCGGCATACTTTTGCTTATAATATCTATAAACAATCTGCTCTCCGAAAAAACTAAACTTTATGCATCTGCGGATAAGGCGGATTTAGGAGTAGTTCCGATAGGCGTACCTTTGATAGTCGGTCCGGGAGTTTTAACTACGCTTTTAATAATTACCGGCATATACGGATATTTAGTCGTCACGGCCGCATTTATTATTAATCTTTTAATCGTTTATATTGTTTTAAAAAAAACAAAGCTGATTTTAAAATATCTCGGGAAAACGGGTTCAAACGCCGCTGGCAAACTTGCGGCGCTTCTGCTTGCCGCTTATGCGGTAATGATGATGAGGGTGGGGATTATAAATACCGTATCCGCCTACATAAAGAGCTTGCATACATAACGCATAACGGTTAAACGTTAAACCTGAAATGCATTATATCGCCGTCTTTTACCGTGTAGTCTTTTCCTTCAAGCCTTAGAAGCCCCATTTTTGCGGCATTAGCTTCCGAACCGGCTTTAATAAAATCATCGTAAGAAATAACTTCCGCTCTTATAAAACCTTTTTCGAAATCCGTATGAATGGTTCCCGCGGCTTGAGGCGCTTTCCAGCCGTTTTTTATCTCCCATGCCCTTACCTCCTGCTTGCCGGCGGTAAAAAACGAAATTAAACCCAGAAGTCCGAAACTGACCGACGCAACGGTATCCAATGCAGAAGAATCCAGTCCGTAGTCCTTAAGAAAAGCATCTCTGTCTTCATCTCCTAAAGAGGAAAGTTCTTCTTCTAATTTTGCGCACAATCTTATAATCGGTATATTTTTAGGCGAGGCTATACTCATAATTTCTTCGATATATTGATTGGAAAAATCTTCCGCCAGCATATCCTCATCGACGTTAAGGACATATACCGCCGGTTTTGCGGATATTATGCCTAAAGATTTCAGGATGTTTTTTTCCGCTTCGGTAAATTCCTTGCCGTTAATAGCGCCTGTTTCGGAAAGTTGAACGTTAACTTTTCTTAAAAAATCTAAATTCGATGCCGCTGCTTTATCGCCGCTTCTGGCTATTTTTTCGAGCTTCTGAAGATGTTTGGAAAGAATTTCTATATCGCTTAACGCAAGCTCGGTATTAATAATATCTAAATCTCTTGCAGGATTTATTCCGCCTTCTACGTGCACGACGGAGTTATCTTTAAATATTCTTATAACGTGTATGATTAAATCGACGTTCCTTATGTGGGAAAGAAATTTATTGCCCAGCCCTTCGCCTGCCGACGCTCCCTTGACTAATCCGGCAATATCGACGAATTCCACATATGTAGGGGTATATTTTTCCGGATTGAATATATCGCGCAGTTTTTCTAATCTTTTGTCTTTAACCGGCTTTATGCCCACATTGGGCTCTATAGTGCAGAACGGATAGTTGCTTGCTTCGGCTCCGCCGGACGTAATAGCGTTAAATATGGTAGATTTACCGACGTTAGGAAGGCCGACTATGCCGCATTTAAGTCCCATTTTTTTACACTCCGCCTTTCTTTAGCGGTCCGGAATTATAATTATTCATAGTTTTCGCAAGACCGTCCTTTATAATAGACAATAAAATTTCATTTATTATTTTTAATATATCGGGCAATCTTTTAATTTCGTCTTTTGAAAAATTAGACAGAACATAATCTGCGCCTGAATTAAATTTAACTCTTTCAGGGGAATTAATGCCTAATTTTATGCGTATAAAATTTTTGCTCTGAAGCGAATTTATAACGGAATTAACGCCGTTATGGGAACCGCCGCTGCCGCCTAACTTAATTTTATAATTTCCAAAATTAAGGTCGAGGTCGTCATGAATTAAAACAATGCCCGAATCGGCTTCGTTTTCTCCGATTTTAAAAACACCGTTTTTATTTAAAGCGTCTTTTACGGCTTTTCCGCTCAAATTCATAAAAGTAAGCGGTTTGAACAAGAATATATTTTTGCCGTATATAATTTTACGGGAAATCGAATAATTTTTTTTATTAATAAACGACGGAAAATCGTTTTCTTCGAAAAAATAGTCTAATGCCGTAAAACCGAAATTGTGCCTGGAAAACCGGTATTCCGACCCCGGATTTCCAAGTCCAAAAATAAATATATTCTCAGGCATCTTAATAAAATAGAAGTTTTAATCCTTCTGAGAAGGCTGGGCCGCTCCGGCGGCAGGCGCTGCGGCGGCAGTTTCGCTTTCGGCGGCAGGCGCTGCGGCTGAAACTTCTTCGACTGCAGGTTCGGCGACGGTTACTATAGCCGCATCCTCTTCAGCCATTATTTCTATGTTTTCGCCTAATTTTAAATCTCTTACGTGTATAATATCGCCGATTTTAAGCGAGGAAACATCGATATTTATAGTATCTATTATATCTTTAGGATAGCCCTTTATGGCAATATGCCTCATAAGCGGCTCGAGAATTCCGCCGAGTTTAACTCCTTCAGGCTTGCCGACAAAATGGACGGATGCTTCTATCTCTATTTTTTCATCCATCGATATTTCATGCAAATCGATATGGATAATATTATCGGTAACGGGGTCCTTCTGGATTTCTTTTATAACTACGGTCTTACCGTTTACGCCGTCTTCCTTGCTTACTAAGTTGATAAAAGAAGATACCGAATGCTTTGCGAATGCCTTAAGAAATTCTTTATAGTTCAGCAGAATGATAAGCGAACCTATTTTTTTTCCGTATAGCACCCCCGGTATAATGCCTTCTTTTCTCAAGGATTTAAGATTGTTTTCTTTTTTTCTTGCTTCAACGTTTAAATTAATTATTTCCAATGAAAATCTCCTTTTTTATTTTTTTATTTTTTTTTATTTTATTATACCAATTATTAAATAAAAAGCGAACTAACCGAATCTTCGTCATGAATTCTTTTGACCGCTTCTCCGAGAATATTTGCGACGCTTAATATTTTAATCTTGTTTGAAAGCCCCTGCCTGTTTTTCTGGTTTATAGTATCGGTTATTATAAGCTCTTTTATAGGAGAATTATCTATTTTACCCATCGCCTCGCCGGACAAAACTCCGTGCGTAGCCATTGCTATTACCTCGCTTGCACCGTTATTGGAAAGCGCCGCCGCCCCCTGGGTAATAGTTCCGGCAGTATCTATCATATCGTCTAACATAATAGCTATTTTATTTTTAACGTCGCCGATAACGTTCATTATTTCCGCGACATTTGCTTTAATTCTTCTTTTGTCTATAATGGCAAGATTTGCCCCTAAATGCTTCGCGAAAGACCTGGACCTTTCAACGGCTCCGGCATCTGGAGAAACTACGACTATATCCGTAGGTTCATATTTTTTTTCTTTAATATATTCAAGCAGTACCGGCGCCGCATATAGATGGTCAACCGGAATATTAAAAAACCCCTGTATCTGGCCGGCGTGCAAATCCATAGACAACACTCTGTCCGCACCGGCGGTAGTAACAATGTCCGCTACTAATTTTGCGGTTATAGGCACTCTGGATGCCGTTTTTCTATCCTGCCTGGCGTAGCCGTAATAAGGCACGACGGCGGTTATTCTGTTTGCCGATGCCCTTTTCATTGCATCTATCATTATCAGAAGTTCCATTAGATTTTTATCTACTGGATTCGACGTGGACTGCATAAGAAAAATATCGCAGCCTCTGACGTTTTCGTTTATATTGATGAAAGTTTCCCCGTCGCTAAAATTGTAAACCTCTGCGTCTCCCAAAGTTATGCCGAGATAATCCGCCATTTTTTCGGCCAGTTCTTTATTGGAATTACCGGTAAATAATTTTAATTTATTAGTCATATTCTCCCGCAATTTTTTATAAAATTAAGCCGCATTATTATCCTATTTTACTGCTCTCTTTGAACATACTGCTTGGCTGGGGCGGGAGGATGACTCCCTTCGGTCGTGATCCCATTCCAAACATATTTGTTAATCTATTTTACTGCTTTCTTTGAACATACTGCTTGGCTGGGGCGGGAGGATTCGAACCTCCGAATGCAGGAATCAAAATCCTGTGACTTGCCGCTTGTCGACGCCCCAATTCATATATGTAAATTAAAAGACAAGAGGTTTTGCGTTTATTCCTGACTATTCAAAGCGGCTTCATATGCGGCAAGGACGGCCGATTCTATCATATCCCTGGTTTCGTTGTTTAATGGATGTGCGGTATCTTTAAAAGTGCCGTCTTTCCTTTTTTTGCTCGGCATTGCCACAAACAGCCCGTCTTTTCCGTTAATTATCTTAAGGTCCCTGACTACAAAACAGTTATCGAACGTAATAGTAACATAAGCTTTTAACTTCTCTTCATTCACAGGAAAAACGTTAACTTCGGTAACTTGCATAGCAAAATCCCTCCCAAAAAAATAAGTTGAGTAATAAGTTTATAAAGTTTCTGTCAAATAACTCAAGCGCACCCTGCGATAAAAATTAAACGATTTTAAATTGTTTATATATAAGTTTGCGCCGTTTAACGTTTTAAAAGCTCCGAACACGGCGGAACCGCTTCCAGATAAAAGAGACAACTCTGCTCCGTTTGAAATTAACGATTCTTTAATTTCTTCTAGAACCGGATATTTTTTAAATATCACGCTCTCGAAATCGTTTTTTAACTCCAAATCTTTAAAGCCTAAGTATTGAATATTATAATAATTTATATTATTTGTCAACAAAAAATCATCGTAGTCGGCATACGCTTCTTTTGTACTTATCCCGAAATCGGGTATGATTAAAACGATATAATATTTAGGCAGCGCGCCGTTTTCAATTTCTTCGATATTTTCGCCGAATCCGGATACTAACGCATCGCTTTCCGATAAAAAGAAAGGTACGTCGGAGCCTGTTTCCAATGCCAGTTTCCGTAATTCTGCTTTTTCTAATATATTATTATAGACTTCGTTCAGCTTCAAGAGCAACCCTGCCCCGTCGCTCGAACCGCCTCCTAATCCGGCGTTAAACGGTATATTTTTTTCTATTGATACGTCTATGCCTTTATTATTAATATTTAATTTATTAAAAAAACTTTTCGCCGCCCTTACTGCTATATTATTTTCATTTGAAATGGATTGCAAATCGGCTTCCGCTCCGTTGTTTTTCAGAACGGGACCCGGAAAGACTTTGATTTTATAACCGCATTCCGCAATCTTAAAAGTAATTTTATCGGTTATACCGATTCTTCTCATAAGGGAATGAATTTTATGGAGACCGGCCGGCTCTTTTCTGCCTATTCTTAGGGAAAAATTAATTTTTGCGGGGGCATAATAAGTTATATTCTCCATAATAAATCGGCGGAATTATTCGCAAAATTTATAAATATTTGAGGAAACACTCCCATAAGCAGTGTTAAAATTAAACAAATTATAATTGTGAGCATTAATCCGTCGTCTATTGCGCCGCTAATAATTCCTAAATTATCGCCTGAAGAATTCAAAGGCGGGCTTGCAGGCTCTTTATCGGGCATATACATTTTGACAATTATCTTAATATAATAAAACGCCGCAAAAGCGCTGTTTAAAAGAGCGATTAAGACTAACCAGTTATAACCGGATTTAACCGCGGAAGAAAATACGTAGAATTTCCCCATAAAACCAGAGGTTAAGGGTATTCCGGCAAACGATAATAAAAAAAACGACATTGCGGCGGCGATGAAGGGGTATTTATATCCTATTCCCGCATATCTTTTGATATCTAAAGAAATTATATCCGAATTTTCGAATATGACTACAACGGCAAAAGCTCCTGCCGTCATAAAAATGTACGCCAACAGATAAAACAGCGTTCCCGAATAGCCGTAAAACCCCCCTCCTATAATGCCTATAAGAATATAACCTGCCTGGGCAATAGATGAATATGCAAGAAGTCTTTTTATATTTGAAGATAAAAGAGCGGCTATATTTCCGAACGTCATGGAAAAAACCGCAAGAAGCCATAATATATCGTTAAAATTCATAATATTAAAATTATAAATAAGCGAATAAATTCTCAAAAAAATTGCAAAGGCGGCAAGCTTTATTCCCGTCGCCATAAAGTTCGTTATCGGCGTAGGAGCGCCGTCGTAAGCGTCCGGCGTCCATGAATGGAACGGAAATAAGGACATTTTAAAAGCCAGACCGACTAAAAACATAACCAGCCCGGCTGAAATATATATTTTAATTCCAATGCCGCCGACGGCTTTATTCGAACCTGCATAAGAAATATTTTCTAAGAAAGAATGTATGGCGTATAGGTTTAAATGTCCCGTAGCCGCATAAATAAAAACCGCGCCGAAAAGTAAAAACGCCGACGCAAAAGCGCCAAGTATGAAATATTTAAGCGCGGCTTCGGTGCTTCTCGTATCGCCTTTAATATATCCCGTAAGTATATAAGCGCATATAGACATAAATTCTATGGATAAAAAAACCATTATCAAATTATTCGACGATACTAAAAACATCATCGCCGAAAGACCGAAAAGAATCAGGCTGTAATATTCGGGCGCGGGCATTCCGGAATTTTCCATATAATCTTTCGACATTAAAACCGTAAACATGCCGGAAAAAAGAATAGCTATAAATAAAAATACTTCAAAACCGTTAAACACTACCGACCCGTAAAAACCGTATATATTCCTGTCCGAAAGCATCAATACGTAAAGAATTGAAAAACCTATCCCTATTAAAGAAAGATAATAAGAATTTTTTCTTTTAGCAAGTTTTTCAAAAAAAGCAAGAAAAAGAACCATAAAGGCAAATATTATAATTACAGTTTCGGGTATAATGCTAAGCATACTCTTTTCCAAGAAATTCATTCCGTATATTAAAGGCATATTATGCATTTGACAACCCCGTTTTTAACTTAATTAAATTATAAACAGCCTTATGGTGATTTATCGCAGATAAAAAATGTAGAACGGTAGGGTCGATTCTTTCCAAAAACGGCATAGGATAAAATCCTATCAAAAACATCAGGATAATCAAAGGCAAAATCGTAATAATTTCCCTCAAATTCATATCTTCGAAATTTTCCGCCGCAGGATTGGTAACATCCTGAAACATAACTCTTTGAAACATCCATAATAAATAAACGGCGGCAAAAATAATACCGCTTGCGCCAATAATCGTCAAGACCGGATAACTGCGGAAAGCGCCGACTAATATTAAGAACTCTCCTATAAATCCGTTCAACCCCGGAAGCCCTACCGACGCCAGAACGGAAATCATAAAAAACGCGGTAAATATAGGAGCTTTTTTCGCTATGCCGCCGAAATCTTTAATCTGTCTTGTATGCATTCTTTCGTAAAGCATTCCGACAAACAGGAAAAGCGCTCCGGTAGCTATTCCATGGTTTAGAAGCTGGATAACGGAACCGTCTATGCTTATTGCGGACATCGCGAATAAACCCAGCATTATAAAGCCCATATGGGAAACGCTGGAGAAAGCGACTAATCTTTTTAAATCTTTTTGTACTATCGAAACAAACGCTCCGTAAAGAATACCTATAACGCTTAGGACAATCACGAAAGGCGCAAGGGCAAAAGCCGCCCTCGGTAAAAGCGGTATAGCAAATCTGAAAAAACCGTAAACGCCGAATTTTAACAAAACTCCTGCAAGAATGACGCTTCCGGCAGTCGGAGCTTCGGTATGCGCATCGGGAAGCCATGTATGAAAAGGAAAAAGCGGTATTTTTATAGCAAAACCTAAAAATAAAGCTATAAATAAAATCAACTGAAGGCCGTCCGAAATATGCGTATTGTATAATCTTAATATATTAAAAGTAAAATTGCCGGTCTGGTCGTAATGCATTATAAATATGTAAATAAGCCCGAAAAGCATTATCAGCGAACCCGAAAGCGTATAAAGGACGAACTTGACTGCTGAATAAACCCTGTTTCCCGTACCCCACATACCTATAATAAAATACATCGGAATCAGCATAAATTCCCAGAAGAGATAAAACAGCAGGACGTCTAAAGCCGCAAAAGTTCCGAGCATAAAGGTTTCCAACAAGAGCATAAGGATAACGAATTCTTTGACATGCGTCTTTATGTATCTATAGCTTGACAGCAGAGAAACAAAAGTCAAAAGCGTCGTCAATAATATTAAAAAAAGGCTGACTCCGTCAATTCCAAGGAAATACGATGCGCCGAAGGAAGGAATCCAGTTAAATTTCTCTACGAACTGAAATTTATAAGTGTTAGGCCTGAAATAAATAAAAAGATAAAGAGAAAAAATAAATTCTACTAACGATAAAAAGGTAGAAAGGTTTCTCAAGAGCCACTCATTTTTTTTATTAACCGGAAGCAATAAAAAAATAGAAACGACCGGAAAAAAAATTAATACAGACAGCAGATGTTTGATGAAAAAATCCATATGATTATATTCCTTAAGTTCATAATTTTATCTGATAAAATAATAAAAAAGAAGCGCCGCTGCGCCTATTGAAAGCGTTAAAATATAACTCATCAACATTCCGTTTTGAATTTTCCTCGCTTTAACGGAAAAAACCGCAAATGCGCCGGCTATTCCGTTAACCGCGCCGTCGATAACTTTTACGTCTATAACTTTCCATAAGAAATCAAAAAATACAAGCAACGGTTTTATGATTAAAAAATTATATATCTCGTCTATATAAACTTTGTTATACGACAACATATAGACCGGCTTAAAAATAGACTTGATTCTTTCGGGGTCAACCGATTTTTTTATATATAAAATATAGGCTATATATATTCCCGACAACCCCGCTAATACCGATATAAAGCTAAGCGCGTACCACGGAGTATCGTTTACGAAAGGAGCGAAATTATAGGCATTTTTAAAATCCGTATGCAAAAAACTATAAAACAAAGAATCGTTAAACGGGGGCATTCCGAGAAATCCTATTATTACGGCAAAAGCCGCCAGTATAATCATAGGTATAGTCATAATTTTCGGAGATTCATGCGCATGTTTGCCGGAATCGAGCTTAGATTCTCCGAAAAATGCGAGAAAAATTAATCTAAAAATATAAAAGGCCGTCATTAATGCGGTTATTTCGCCTACTACCCATGCAAAATAAAAACCTTTATTATAAATGTCGGCAAGTACGGCGTCTTTCGAAAAAAAACCTGAAAACGGAGGTATGCCGGATAATGCAAGTCCGCCTACTATAAACGTAATAGCGGTGGTCTTCATTTTTGTATATAATCCGCCCATTTTTCTCAGGTCAAGTTCTCCGGAAAGTCCGTGCATCACGCTTCCGGCGGTCAAAAACAGCAGGCCTTTAAAAACCGCATGGGAAATCAGATGGAATATGCCGGCGGTGTACGAACCTATTCCTACCGCCATAAACATATATCCAAGCTGGCTTACGGTAGAATACGCGATAATTCTTTTAATATCGAACTGCGTAAGGGCTATGAATGCGGCAAAGAATGCGGTAAACGTTCCGATTGCAAGCACGACCTCGGAGGCGGCGGGGGAATAAGAAAATATAACATGAAATCTCGCAACCATATATACTCCCGCGGTAACCATCGTCGCCGCATGGATAAGGGCGCTGACCGGGGTAGGTCCTTCCATGGCGTCGGGCAGCCATACATGCAGAGGAAACTGAGCCGATTTTCCTACTGCCCCGGCAAATAAAAGCAAAGCTATAATCGTCGTCGTATAAGCAGGTATGGACGGAACAGCCGCAAATACGGCTTCATAGTTAAGGGTTTTGGTCGTTGCGAATAAAAGGAAAATGCCTACCGCAAATCCGAAATCCCCGACCCTGTTAACTATAAAGGCTTTTTTCCCGGCATCGGAAGCGGATTTTTTTTCATACCAGAATCCTATTAAAATATAAGAGCAGAACCCGACCGCTTCCCAAAATACATATAAAAGAAGCAGATTATTCGAGATTACGAGCATTACCATCGAAAAAACAAAAAGGTTCAAAAACGAAAAATATCTGGAAAAACCTTTATCGCCCTGCATATATCCTATGGAATATATATGAACCAGCGCGCTTACTCCGGTAACCATAACGAGCATAATCACCGAAAGCCTGTCTATGACAGCCGATACGCCGGTCTTAAATATGCCGGCATAAACCCAGGGGTACAGGGTATCCGTAAATCCGTGGGAATAAGCGACTATAAAGAAAAGAACGACGGATAAAATAAAAGAGGCTACTACAAAACCGCTGGCGATATATCCGGACAAACCCTTAAAATACTTTCCGAACAAACCCCATAAAAGCCAGCCGGAAAGCGGAAATAAAGGAATTAACCACGTGATTAATATTTTTAAATCCATTGTAAACGATTACCTTTAAGTTTTAATTTTTCAATTCGTTTGCCTTATCGATATCTACCGTTCCCTTTTCCCTGTAAAAAGCAATAGCTATGCCCAGAGCTATTGCCGCCTCCGCCGCGGCGACGACTATAACGAAAATCACGAATATATCTCCGGAAATCAGGTTCAGGCGGTTAGACACGGCTACAAACCCCAGATTAGCGGCATTGAACATAAGTTCTAAGCTCATGAAAACGACTATTAAATTCTTTCTTACTATTACCCCGAGAGCTCCGATACAGAAAATTATGCTAGCCACTATCAAATAATTGTTCATAAGTTTATTGCGCCTGCAATTAGAATTTAATATTTTTTCTTAGCAAATAAATAAGCGCCTATTATTGCTACAAATAAAAGGATAGAAGCAATCTCGAAAGGCAGCATATACTCCGTAAATAAAAATTCCCCTATAATCTGAGTATTTCCGATTTTTTTAATTAGAGCGCGGGTAAAAATACCCGTGGGTTTCTTTTGCGCTCCGTTGATTATATAAAGAACTACTTCGGCAAATAAAATTAACGAAATCAGCCCCCCGATAATTTTTTGATGCAAGTCCGACCCGATATTTTTTATTCTCGAAATATTAAGCAGCATAATGACTAAAACCACGAGAACCATTATAGCGCCGGCATATACAAGTATCTGCATGGCCGCGAGAAACTGCATATCTAAAATTACGTAAAAACCGGCAAGCGCAAAAAAGCATAGGACTAAATATAGCGCCGACGTAAGCGGGTTTCTCATCGTTACGACCATTAAAGCCGAAAAAATAGCGATAAAAGAAAAAACATAAAAAAGCGCTTCCAAAGTTATCCTCTTTTATTTAAATTTAATATTTTTAAAATTTTAAATTTACCTTGATTTTATTAATTTTTCTATTCCGTAAATTCCTTCGTCTCTGGTATAAAAAGCGACTTCGTAATCGCTGCCCATGCTTATAGCTTCTTCCGGACAGATTTCTTCGCAGTATCCGCAGCAGATGCATCTTAGCAGGTCTATCTCGAATGACGACGGATGCCGCCTTCCGTCATTGAACGTTCCCGCTTTAAGCTTATCCAAGCTGCGATTATGTTTTTGCCTTTCCGTAAGTTCATGCTCGAATCCGTAATCTACGTAACCGGATTTTATTTTAATAGCTTCGGAGGGACACACGGTCTGGCATAAAAAACATGCTACGCACCTTAAAGAGCCGTCCCCGTTAACGTTAAGATGGGGAAAAGCCCTGAACCGTTCCGCTATCGTAAGCCTTTCTTTAGGATATTGAAACGTCACGGGTTTGCGAAAAAAAGTTTTAATAGTCGTTTTTAGCCCTACTAAAAAATTTTTAGAAATTTCTATAATCGAATTTTCCTGTTTTTCGGTATTCATATCTTTTCCGTTTTTACCTGTTTAATAAAATCATTATAAAACCGGTAACTATGATATTGGCTAAAGCCAAAGGCAACAGGAATTTCCACCCGAGATCCATAAGCTCGTCGTACCTGAGCCTGGGATACGTCCACCTGAGCCATAGATATATAAGTATTACAAAAAACACTTTGATTAAAAACCATAAAACAGAGGGAAGAAAAGGTCCCTGCCATCCGCCAAGAAACAACGTTACTATTATTGCGCTGTTAACCACCATCTGGGCATATTCGCCGATAAAATAAAACGCAAATTCCATGCTGGAATATTCCGTATGAAATCCTGCGACAAGCTCCCCTTCCGCTTCTCCTAAATCAAAAGGAACCCTGTTCATTTCCGCGGTAGATGCTATAAGATAGATTATAAACCCCACCGGCTGATACACTATAAACCACATATGCGACTGTTCGGAAACTATTTTCGCAAGGCTTAAATCTCCCGCAATCATTATTATGCCCACGATAGAAAGAACAAGGGCGACTTCGTAGCTTATCATCTGCGCGGCGGTTCTTATTCCTCCGAGCAGGGAATATTTGCTGTTGGAAGCCCAACCTCCCAACACTACTCCGTAAACTCCCAGCGAAGTTAGCGCGAGAATAAAAAGTATTCCTATATTTACGTCTGTTATTTGAAGCGGAACCGTATGCCCCATAATCTTTACCGGCGCGCCGAAAGGGATAACCGCGAAAGTGGTCAAGGCGGGAATAACCACGATTATCGGAGCCAAAAGAAATAAAAATTTATTAGCGCCTGCAGGAATAATATCTTCTTTAAAAAACAGTTTTATCCCGTCGGCTATCGGCTGTAATAATCCATGGAATCCCGCTTCCATAGGACCCATTCTGTTTTGTATCCTGGCGGCTATCTTGCGCTCTAAAAGAGTGAGATATGCGGCGGCACCCAAAAGTCCGGCAAAAACGATTAAAATTTTAATAATATCCGCAATAAGCCAAAACATCATATTTTATAATATCTTTAATTAATAAAATTTTTTAGTTTTATCGTTATAGTAAAAATTACTTCTGGCTTTAATTTTATTATAATATATCATATCTTTTGTTTTAAATGAATCTATAAAGCGCGCCAATTCATCTTTTATATAATAATTAAAAGAGTGTCCGAGCCTGTTTGAAATTTCGAGCAGGATAGAGGGAATATCTTGCCTGTACTCTCCCAAATTGAACTCGTTGTTTAACCCGATTATTTTGCCTTCGAAATTTTCATAAATAGAGCCTCTGCTTTCAAGAAAGTCTTTAACCGGTATTACGATATCCGCCATCGTCGAAAGCATGCCGGCTTTTGAAGAAAAAACGGTTAAAAATTCCATATTTGCCGCATGTTTGGCTATATCCTTAAAAACCGGGCCGTTAGCGGAATCGCCTATATATATCATGTTTTTAATTTTGCCGCCGTTTAATCCCGAATTTATCGAACCGAAGCCTGAAAAACCGCTTTCCGGATTGACTCCGGCTTTTACCAGCCCCCTGTAATTGAAAGGCTTAATCAGGGGATAAACGTATAAAGTCTTCTGCTCGTCTCTTAAAAATTCTACGATTTCTTTCAATATTAAAATGTCGGCGCTCATATCGTATGCCGATAAAAGACCGTCGCCCAATATAACGGAAACCGAATCCGCCTTAAGCATACTTTCCGCAATTTCATCGTCTTTTTTAGACCCGTGAACATAAATATCCGACCGCAATCCCGCCAGAAAATCGTGAAAAGAGGATATATCTATATCTTTTCTGATATACGCAATATCTTCGAATCTGGATAAAAAAGGAACCGTATTCTTTTTTATATTTATTAATAAAAGTTTGCCGCCGTGTTCTCTGTGCGCTTTCATAATATTATAAGAAACATACGGAATCTCGTCTTCTATATTACCGATATAAAGCATAATTTCGGAATTCTGCAACGCTTTGATATCGAAAGATTCTTCTCCTTTAAATACCCTGTTGAATTTATCGAGATTAATCCTGTAGAATTCAGGCTCCGCAATATCGAAATATGCAGGCTTAAGTATATTTTTTACGAATCCGGCTATGGCGAAACCGTCGTTTACGGAAACATTCGGGGATACTAAAACAGCCGTATTATCCATTCCGCCTTTTTCGGAGATATTTTTAATCCTTAACGCAAATTCGTTTAAAACATTTTCGAAGGCGGTTTCCTCCGGCATAGATTTCTTTTTAATATAAGGCGAAGAAATATAATATCCGTCATTTTTTCCTATGCCTTCATAAAAAAACCCCTGCCTGCACAAATATCCGCCGAACAAAGATTCCGTCCTAACTAAAGATTCCTCGCCGGCATATCTGTAATATTCTATCCTGCAGGCGGCCGAACATTTATCGCAAACGGACGAAAAAGAGGATTCCTGCCAGTATCTTTCTTTAAATTTCGACGGTTTTGAAACGAGGGCGCCCACGGGGCATACTTCTATGCAGTTTCCGCAATAATAGCATTTTAAAATATCGGTTTCCGTTTTATCTTCTATAAAAGAACTGCCCGCAGGTTTTCCGCCGTATTGGTTTTTGTCTTCGTGCCTCAATCCTATATAACTGTCGTAACCGGTTCCTTTAATTTCGTAAAAAGGATTCCCGTACATATCCGAACATACTCTTATGCAACGGGAACATAAAACGCAACGCGTTGCCGTATATTCTATATATTCGCTTTTAAATATATTCGTCCTGTCGGGATATAATTTTTTATTTTTTTGTTTTGTAAGCCCGAATTCAAAAGATAAATCCTGCAGCATACAATATCCGGATTTATCGCATACGGGACAGTCGAGCGGGTGGTCTAAAAGAAGATGCGATAATGCCTCTTTTCTGACATTCCAGACTTTTTCCGTATCCGTATAGATTTCATAGCCTTCTTTTACCTTTGCTACGCAGGACGGTACGGGATGTTCTATGCCTTTAACTTCAACCGAGCAGATTCTGCAGGAACCGATAGGCCTTAATCTCTTTAGATAACAAAGAGTCGGAATCTTAATGCCGGCTTGAGAAGCGGCTTCGAGTATCGTAAGCCCGGTTTTGGTTATCAGTTTTTTATCGTTGATAGTTATCTCTATATCCATTATTTATTTCCCTGAATTATCAATCTTCGAATTTAACAAGCATAAGCATATAACACCTCATGCATCTCACGGCTTCGTAAACGGCGTCGTCGGAAGTAAAGCCTTTTTCGGCTTCGGAAAAATCGGACACGCGTTTTTCGACCGGCTCCTCGACCTGCTTTGCGGCCGGGTTGCCGGCAGGAAGGTCAGGGTAGTCTATTATTTCTTTTTTGTCGTACACGCCTATTTTCATTAGCAGTTTCTCAAATATATCATCATCGGTTATATTGAAAGCGTCCGTCCTGATATATTCGTCTATTCTTCGCGCCGCATTTTTACCGTCTCTGTTTGAATCGACTATGCTTACGGGTCCGGTCATCGCATCTCCGCCTGCAAAAACTCCAGGCATATCCGTCATATGAGTATATTCGTCAACGGCAATCGTCTTCCATTTTGTAGTTTTAACGTCTGGAGTCTCTTTTAAAAAATCCAGCTCGGATATCTGACCTACCGCCATTATAAAAGAATCGCAGTCTATATCGAATTCGCTTCCCGGAATTTCCACGGGACTTCTTCTGCCGCTGGAATCGGGGTCTCCGAGTTTCATTTTAACGCATCTAAGTCCTTTAACTTTGCCGTTTTCTTGGATTATGCTCACGGGATTCGTTAAAAATTCGAACTTTACTCCTTCTTTTATAGCCGTATCTATTTCGTAAGGCGCGGCGGGCATCTGCTCCCTTGCCCTCCTGTATGCGACTACTACCTCTTTATATCCCAATCTTACCGCCGTCCTGCAGCAATCCATAGCAACGTTGCCGCCGCCTTCTATAATAATTTTCCTGCCTGTTTCTACTTTATTTCCCAGAGCAACGTCTCTTAAAAATTTTACGCCTTCATAAAAGCCTTTTAAATTATCGTTTTCTCCGGGCAGACCTATATTCTGCCCCTTATGCGCGCCGACGGCGAGGTAAACCGCTTTAAATCCGTCGTTAAATAAATCTTTTATGCCGAAATCTGCGCCTAATCTTTTGTTTAATTTATAATCTATGCCGGCCGAAAGTATATAGCCTATTTCTTTATCCAATATTTCCTGCGTAAGGCGGTATCTGGGAATGCCTACGGTCATCATTCCGCCTAATACGGAAAGGGCCTCGAATATAACGGGGCTGTACCCCATCAAACGAAGATAATACGCACAGCTTAAACCTGCCGGACCCGAACCTATTACGGCTATTTTAATTCCGTTGTCCTTTATGTCGAAAACGGGTTTTATACCGGAATAAAATTCGTTGTCCGCGGCAAATCTTCTTATAAGGCATATCTGAATAGGCTCGTCGACGTTTGCTCTTCTGCAGTTATCCTGGCAGGGATGAAAACAGCTTCTTCCGAGTATAGCCGCAAGAGGGGTGTTCCTTCTGGCGGATTCAAGAGCGTCTTCGTAGCGCCCGTCCCTTACCCTTTCTATCCAATTAGGTATGTCTAATTTCGACGGGCATCCGTTAATGCACGGAGCTGTTACTTTTACTATATATTTGCTTTCCGGAATTATCTCTTTGGCAGTTATAACATCGACGAATTCTTCCCTGAAATTTTCTATCAACTCCATGACAGCCTTAGGCCCTATGCTGCCGACGGTGCATTTAGACGCCGACAGAATCCATCCGCATTGCTGTACGAGCCTGTCGATATCGGATATATCGGCTTTGCCGCCGCAGATATTTTCGAGTATTTCGCTTGCTACGGACGTTCCTATCCTGCATGGAATACATACTCCGCAGGAAAGCTTTTGCAGTTCCCGCATATAACACCTTGCAAGGTCAACTTTATTGTCGTTGTCGTCCAGCAAAGCTACGCCGTTCCAGTTAAGGACGGAGGTTATTTTTTTATGTCCCGAGCGCTCAAAAACGCTTAAATCTAATTTTGAACCGATTTTGTCTATTATCTTCATTTTCTTATTTTACCCGTTGTTACCTGTCAACTTCTCCGAGCAATATGTCTATGCTCCCCATGACAGCTATTAAATCGGCCACCAGATGTCCCTTAACCATTATATTTAAAGCACTTATATTGCAGAACGACGGGGGCCTTACCCTCATCCTGTACGGAAAAGCCGAACCGTCCGATATTATATAAAAGCCTAATTCTCCCCTGGGATTTTCTATGGAAACGTAAGCCTCTCCCTTAGGAGGTTTTATGCCTTCCATTCCGTATTTGAAAAGAGAAATCATCCCTTCCATCGTCGTTAACGCCCTCTTCTTGGGCGGTATAACATACAGGGGGTATTCGTCGTAGCTTAAATATTCTCCCTCGGGAACATTCTCTACCGCCTGCGAAATTATTTTAAGGCTCTGGCGCATTTCTTCGATTCTGACTAAATACCTGTCGTAAACGTCTCCGGTTTCTCCCGTCGGTATTTCAAAATCGAAATCTTCGTAAGACGAATAAGGATTTGCTTTTCTGACGTCGTATTTTATCCCGCTTCCCCTGAGAGACGGTCCGGTTAATGCGAAATTTATAGCATCTTCGGCAGAAATTATTCCTAAATTTTTAGTCCTTTCCAGCCATATTTTATTTTTTGTAAGCAGGGCTTCATATTCGGAGATTTTTTCCGGAAAAATTTTAATAAAACTTCTTGTTTTATCGAAAAAATCTTTATGCGCGTCCATTGCAAGACCGCCTACGCGGTAAAAGGAGGGGGTCATCCTCGCGCCCGTAACCGTTTCTATTATATCCAGTATTAACTCTCTTTCGCGGAAACAGTATAAAAACTCCGTCAAAGCGCCAAGGTCCACGGCGTGCGTCGCAAGCCATACCAGATGGGAACTTATCCTCGTTAACTCGGCAAGAATAACTCTGACATATTCGGCTCTTTTGGGAGCCTTAACTCCGCAGAGTTTTTCCACCGCAAGTATATAACCGAGATTATTGGATGCTCCGGAAACGTAATCCATCCTGTCTGTAATGGTTTCCGCCTGATGATACGTCCTGAACTCCGCATATTTTTCCATGCTGGTATGCAGGTAGCCTATTATAGGCTCTGCATTGACGACGGTTTCTCCGTCCAACTTGACTAAAACTCTCAGAACGCCGTGAGTGGCGGGATGGGACGGCCCGATATTTAATGCAAATTTGTCTGTTTCAATAAGAAAATCTTTATATTCGAACATCGATTAAGTTGTTATTATTATTGTTAAATTTTTTCAGGCTCGATATATCCCGGAGCATCCATTTTAATTTCTTCGGGTTCGGGTCTTTTTCTCAAGGGATAATCTTTAAGAAGAGGATATCCGTCCCAGTCGTCGGGGTTTAATATTCTTTTTAAATCCGGGTGGTTTTTAAATTTAAGTCCGAACATATCATACACTTCTCTTTCAAACCAGTTTGCGGAATTATAAACCGAAGTCAAACTGGGATATTCCGTTTCGTCCGCTTTGCTGTTAACTTTAATAAAAACCCTGAAATTATTTTTTATCGAGTAGAAATTATAAATTACTTCTATTCTTTCGGGTCTTCTAGGATAATCTGCGGCAAATAAATCCGACAGCATATCGAACTCTAATCTTGAATCCGTTTTTAAAAATAGGGCGAGTTCGAGCAGGTCTTCTTTTTTAATCTGTATATGCACGTCGCCTTTAATGTTATCGGCAGAAACAATCGCTTTGGGCTTAGATTCTTTTATAACCGTTAACGCAAACATTACATCCATATCGTCGAAATTAATTTAGTTTAATACGTATTGTTATATATATTTTATTATATTTACTTTATGATTTTAGGAGGTTCTTCGTGTTTAAGCGTCCCTTTCTCTATCTTTTCCTGAAGTTTCGTTATTCCGTAAATCAGGGCTTCAGGTCTCGGAGGACAACCGGGGATATAAACATCTACCGGAATTATTCTATCTACGCCCTGGACTATGCTGTAAACGTTAAATAATCCTCCCGACGATGCGCAGTCGCCCATAGCTATTACCCACTTCGGATTGGGCATCTGGTCGTAAATCCTTTTAACCATAGGCGCCATTTTATACGAAACCCTGCCCGATACTATAATTAAATCGGCCTGCCTTGGGCTGGACCTGAATATTAATCCTAATCTGTCGAAATCGTATCTTGAAGAGGCGACGGTCATCATTTCGATAGCGCAGCATGCCAAGCCGAAAGTTGCCGGCCAAATAGACCACTTCCTGCCCCAGGAAACTATTTTATCCAATGAAGCCGTAATGATATTATCGCCTAAATGTTCTTCTATTCCCATTTCAGCGCCCCCTTAAGCCAGACATACATTAAACCTAAAACTAATATTATAATAAAAAAGAACATTTCGATGAAACCTAAAAAACCTAATTTAGAAAAAATTACCGCCCATGGAAACAAAAAAAGAGATTCTATATCGAAGAGCAGAAAAAAAATGGCTATAAGATAAAATTTAATATCGAATCTTACATGAGGCTCTCCGGTAGGCTCAACTCCGCATTCATAAGCCTTTAATTTGCCGGATTCAAAAGTTTTTTTCCCTATGAAATTAGAGGCTATGATAGTAAATACGGCAAATAAAATTGCTATAGCAAGCATTATAAGAATAGGCAGAAACGAATTCAAAGAAACTCCTTCAATTTTTATAATTGTATCATATGGTATATTTTATACTATAAAATATACCATATGATACAGGTTTAATCAAAAAAAATATAGCCCAAAAATCGCGATTAAAGCGGCCGCTAAATCTTATGCTGAATTAAGTAGTAGAGCAAAGTTCTGGTTCCTACCCCGGTGCCTCCCTTAGGGTTATAAGTGAAGCCCGTTTTTGTAAAAGCCGGACCGGCTATGTCTATATGGCACCATTTAATTTGAGCCGGCACGAATTCTTCTAGAAACATTCCCGCCGTAATAGCCCCGCCGTATCTGTTTCCAACGTTTTTTAAATCCGCTATGGGACTTAAAAGTTTTTCTTTCATATTATCGTCGAAAGGCAGCTCCCACATTCTTTCGCCTGAAATACGGCTTACCGATATAATATTATTTATCAAATCCTCATCGTTGCCCATAACGCCGGAAGTATATTCTCCGAGCGCAATCACGCATGCGCCGGTTAGAGTCGCAAGGTCTATTATTTCATCTACTCCCAGATTGGAAGCAAAGGTTAAAGCATCGGCAAGGGTCAGCCTGCCTTCGGCGTCGGTATTTTCTATCTCGATAGTTTTTCCGTTAAGCGCTTTAACCACGTCGTCCGGTCTCTGCGCTCCGCCGTCCGGCATATTTTCGCATGCGGCTATAATGCCGTGAACCTCTAAATTTATATCGAAATCTTTAATGTATTTCATTATTCCGAGAACTGCGCAAGCTCCGGATTTATCCGATTTCATTGTAGTCATAAAATCCGCCGGCTTTAAAGAAAGTCCTCCGCTGTCGAAAGTTATACCCTTGCCGACAATCGCAATCTTTTTATTTTTTTTATTTTTTGATTTATCCTTAGGTTTATAAACCAAATGAATAAACCTTGGAGGGTTTTTTGACCCCTGAGCTACTCCATAAAAAGCGTTCATTCCTCTTTTTACTATTTCTTTTTCATTAAATATTTCGCATTCTATATTTTTTCCCGCGGATATTTCTTTTGCGACGCCGGCTAAATATTCGGGAGTAACGACGTTCCCCGGCTCGTTGACTATATCGCGCGCAAAATTAGCCGCAAGGGAAGTTTTTTTACCGAAATCAAAACCTTCTTCGGCGGAGTTTTTTATAACTTTGGTTATAGTCGAGGAGTTACAGTTAAAATAGATGCTTATAATTTCCGGATAAATAATTTTACCGGCATGTTTTCCTTTTTCCTTAGCAAGGTATTTTTTAAATTCATACAGGCCTAATTCCGCTCCTTCGGCAATAGAGGCGGATAAATAGAATATGCCGTTTTTCGTATAATATTCTTTAGGCAGTCCGGGAATTATAAAAATTACGTCTTTGATTTTATTTGTCCTGGCTATCCTGGAAGAACCCGATATGAAATTTCTGAGAGAATCGTAATCGAATTTATCTTTCTTGCCTAATCCGTAAATCAATGAATAAAAAGGGGATTCGATAATTATATTTTTCCCTTTTTTTGCCTTAAAATCCAGTTGTTTTATTCTTTTATAAATAAAATCGAATTCTTTAAGATTTTCGTTTTGGAGAAAACTATTTTCTTCGTTTTGAAAAACTCCGAAAACAAAAATACGGTCAAATTCTTTTGTCTTCTTTTCTTTTAAAATTTTGCCTATAGAATCTATTACTTTAAAATTCAAGTTTTAATCCTCCCGATTAAGTTTATTATATTCCATTTGCTATTTAATCTTCTTCTATAGTCGATAAATCGCCTTCGTCTATGCCCATTTCCCTGGCCTTCAAAACTCTTCTCATAATCTTTCCGCTTCTGGTTTTAGGAAGAGAATCGACAAATTCTATTTCATCGGGTTTTGCGATAGGTCCCAGGGTTTTCCCCACATTTGCTTTAATATCGTCCGATAGGGCATCGCTTTTCTCGACATTAGGCTTTAAAACTACGAAGGCTTTAATGGAATTACCCTTAATGTCGTGCGGCTTTCCTATAACTGCGGATTCGGCTACGGATTCATGAGTTATTATAGCGCTTTCTATCTCCGCCGTTCCCAGCCTGTATCCGGAAACTTTTATTACGTCGTCTATTCTGCCCATAACGTAAAAATATCCGTCTTCATCGCGCTTTGCGGTGTCGCCGGCAAGATATACCCCGTTAAATTTCGAGAAATAAGTTTCTTTATATCTGTTTTCATCCTTATAAATAGTTCTCATCATGGCAGGCCAGGGCTTCTTGACTACAAGATAGCCTCCTTTTCCCGCTTTCACGCTTTTGCCGTTTTCGTCGAATATATCCGCGTCTATCCCGAAAAAAGGTTTTCCGCACGAACCCGGTTTCAAAGACATTGTAGGAACGGGAGTTATCAAAAACATCCCTGATTCCGTCTGCCACCACGTGTCCATTATAGGGCATCTTTCCTTGCCGATATGCTTGTAATACCAGCGCCAGACTTCTGGATTTATAGGCTCGCCTACGCTTCCCAATATTTTAAGAGAGCTGAGATTGTGCCTGTTGGGCCAGTTTTCGCCGAATCTCATAATGCCTCTTACTGCCGTAGGAGAGGTATAAAAAATATTTACGGCATGTTTTTCGACTATTCTCCACCATCTGTCCGGATAAGGATAGTAGGGCGAACCTTCGACCATAAGAGTCGTCGCCCCGTTAATTAAAGGTCCGTATATAATATATGAATGGCCGGTTATCCAGCCCGGATCCGCCGCGCACCAATAAGTATCGTTGTCTTTTATGTTAAAAACATACTTCGACGTTATATACGTTCCCACGGAATATCCTCCGTGAACATGAAGAATGCCTTTCGGCTTGCCGGTAGTTCCCGACGTGTAAAGTATGAAAAGAGGGTCCTCCGAATCTAGTTCTTCGGTTTTTAAATACGGATTTGCTATGGGCAGTTTCATAAGCTCGTCGTAATAAAAATCTCTCGACGTATCCATGGCAACTTCTTTGCCGATTCTCTTAACTACTATTACGGTTTGAACCACCGGAGCTTTAGTAACCGCTTCATCGGCTATTTTTTTAAGTTCTACGACCTTTCCGCCCCTGAAAGCGCCGTCGGCGGTAATAAGGAGTTTGCTCTGCGCATCGAGTATTCTGTCTTTCAGCGCCAGAGCCGAAAACCCTGCATACACGACGCTGTGTATTGCGCCTATCTTTGCGCATGCGAGCATACTTATCGCAATTTCCGGTATGTTAGGAAGATATATGGTAACCGTATCCCCTTTTTTAATTCCGAAACTCTTTAGAACGTTTGCAAACTTATTGACCTCTTTATATAAAGAAAAATAAGTATAAACTCTTTCGCTGCCGTCCTCTCCCTCCCAGATTATGGCAAGCTTGTTTTTGCGGAACGTCGTAATATGCCTGTCTAAGGCGTTATGGACGATATTAGTTTTTCCGCCCGTGAACCATTTATAAAAAGGCGGATGGGACGAGTCCAGAACATCGTCCCATCGCTTAAACCAGTCTAACTGTTTTGCCGTTTCGTCCCAGAATTTTTCGTTTTCGTTTATAGAATATCCGTAAAGCCTTTCATAATCGTCCACATAGCTGTTTTTTACCGTTTCCTTCGAAGGGGTATATATGTCTTTTATATTTGCCAAGCTGTCGAAAGTCGATTTGCGTGAAACCGGCGTCTCGCGATTTTCCAATTAATCCGCCTCCTTTTTTAATATTTAAACTTTTTTAATATTCCTATCAATTTTTCAAGTTCTCCGTAAATCGATGCCGCCTCTTTAGCGGTATTAGAAGATTTTTCGGAATTGGATACCGAAAGTGTGGATACTGTTTCGATATTCTGCGATATCTCGTTCGTTGCAGCCGTCTGCTCTTCCGATGCCGCGGCGATAGAGCTTATCTGGTCGGTTAGGCTCAGTATGCTTTTTTCTATGCCGTCCAAAGATTCTCCGGCTTTTGAAGCGTAGCCTACGGATAAATCGACCTCGCTTAACGTTTTATCCATGGATGTTTTAGTATTCTGGGTGCTCTGCTGCATTGTTTGAACTTTCGATGCTATCTCTTTGGTGGCCTTAACGGTTCTTTCGGCTAATTTTCTTACTTCGTCGGCTACCACGGCAAATCCCCTGCCGGATTCCCCGGCCCTGGCCGCTTCTATCGCGGCGTTAAGAGCTAGCAGGTTAGTCTGGTCCGCTATATCGTTTATCACCGAAATGATTTCGCCGATTTCGAAAGAACTTTTTTCCAATCCGCTTATAAGACTGCCTAACTGCTTGGTAAGAACGGCGACGTTTTTAATGCCCGAAATAGATTTTTCCACTATATCGAAGCCGTCTTTAGCGCTGTCCGATGCTTCCTTTGCGATGGAGCTTACGTTCTGGGTATTCTTGGCAATTTCTTTAATGGTCTGGGACATTTCTTCCGATGCCGCGGCTACGTGAGTGGCGATTTCCGCCTGCTCCTGCGCCTTGCCGCTTATTTCATCGACGTGCCCTTCTATTGTGGTGCTAACGTCAACTATGGTCATAGCTTCTTCCGTAATGGATTTTACTATTTCCCTGATATCGATAATGAATTTATTGAACTCGTTGACTACGGAGGTTATTTCATCGTAAACCGAATTCTGATAAACATAACACTTTTTGCATATATGCTCTCCTTTTTCGCCGAACTGCTCTATCTGTTTATCCCAGCATCTCGGCCCTAATTCGTCTTCTTTAAGCATGCAGTTCTTATGGCGCTTGGCGATAATTACCGGCTTATCGAAACAATCCATAGGAATCAATTTGCTTAAATCGCCCTCGCCTTTCGATATATCCCTTACTCTGCGATAAAAAACGGTGATAGGTTTTATGAAAGCCTGCTTAAGAAGAATATATATTATAATAATGGACAAAACTATCAGTATAATCGAGAAAATAATAATATTTCTCATGAAAACATCAGAAGCGTTTACGGTATTCTTTAGGGAATATACAAGCTCGACTCCGCCGAGAACTGTTCCGGCCTTAACGGTATGGCACATAAGGCAGTCTATGCCGCGGGACATCTTTTCTGCAGTAAAAGGAACGCCGACTTTTAAATATTTCTGCCCGTTTTTTTCATAAACTTTCGTTATTTCTTTTTTAGACGCAAGTATTTCTTTGTCGAATTTCGAACTCGGAATTTCCTGTTTTAGACCCGTCCCAAATTCTTTATCCACTGCGCTGCCTCTTACAACCTTGAAATACTTAATCCCTTTAATCTTCTGGTATATGCCGAATAATTGCCTTCTGTCGGATTTATTGGCTATCGTACCGTTGAGCATCATGCCGTTCATACTGGACAGCATCGTCTTCGCGGTCACTACGGCATCGAAAGACGTCGTTTTTACGGACATTTTGTTCTGGTAAAACACGGCGTAATAAGTTAAAACGGACAGCATTAAAACCAGAATTATAAAAATTAAAGAAAGCAGTTTGGTCCTAATCGAAACTTTTTGAATTCTCGAAAAATTCATATATGGCCCCCGGATTAAAATTGAAAATTAACCGCCGGATTATGTTGACGGTTTTTAATAATTTTAAATCAATTAAATAAAAAAATAAATAATTAAATTTTTACCGCGGACAGTTTTCTGTAAACAGACCTTTCGCTTTCTCCTATAATCCGCGCAATCTCCGATTTGGTAAGCCCTTTAGACAGAAGATAATTTATATATTTTTCTTCTATTTCTTTTAAGGATAAATTTTTCTCGAAAATCTCAAATTCTTTTACGCCGTAATAATTTTTAGCGTTTGAAATTTCGAGCTGGACTGCTTCCTCCGGAATCTCGTCTTTTCCTTCGGACAATATTATGCCCCTTTCTATAACGTTTTTTAATTCCCTTACGTTTCCCGGCCAGTCGTAATCCATAAGTTTATCCATTGCCTGCCGCGAAATGGGCTTTGAAAATTGAACCTTATTTTCTTTAGTCATAAAATAATGCGCTAGATGGGGGATATCTTCTTTTCTTTCTCTTAAAGGCGGAAGTTCTATCGTAAACCCGCTTATCCTGTAAAACAGGTCCCCCCTGAAATGGCCGTCGTCAACCATTTTTTTAAGATTTTTATTTGTCGCCGTTATAATTCTGGTATCTATAAAAAGATTCTTGGAAGAACCGACTCTTCTGAAACTCTTGGTGTCTATTATCCTTAGAAGCTTGCTCTGTATTATGCCGCTGACTTCTCCAATTTCGTCTATGAAAAGCGTTCCCTTGTCGGCATATTCCAGCAATCCTTTTTTGAGGACGTCGGCTCCCGTAAAAGAACCTCTTTCGTGCCCGAACAATTCGGATTCGAAAAGGTTTTCGGAAAGATTACATGAATCTACTATGATAAAAGGATTATCCCTCCTAGAAGAAAGCCTGTGGAGCAGGTTCGCGCTGAGCTCTTTACCGGTGCCGGACTCTCCGTAAATAAGGACGTTCAGGTTCGATTTTGCGGCAACGGTAATATCTTCTATGACCTTAGCCGCCGCTTTCGATTTTCCTATAAAAAATCTCTTAAAAATTTCCCTTTTAAAATAAGATGCATAATTTTTAAGATTAATTTTCTCGATAAGCCTTTTTATCGTTATGCTTAGTTCTTCTAAGCTTAACGGCTTAACTAAATAGTCGCACGCTCCCATTTTTAAAGCCGCAACGGCGGAATCGACGCTTCCGAAAGCCGTCAGAATAATCATTTCAGCATCTTTAGACCTGGATTTAACCGTATTTAACAGGTCTATTCCCGATTTCCCCGGTAATTTCAAATCGGATATTATAATATTGAAAAAATCTTTCTCCAATTTATTTATAGCCTCTTCGGCGGAACCGGCGGACGTCGCGTCGTAACCTTCGCTTTTTAAATAGTCGCAAAGAATGGTCCTGTAATTTATATCGTCGTCAACAACAAGTATAGAAATAGAATTGTTTTCCATAGTAATAAAAAAATTTTATTTAATTTTATTTTCGGAAAAGTTTCGTTTTACCGGAACTTTTACGATGAATTTCGTGCCGATATCCTTTTTGGACCTGACTTCTATAGAACCTCCGAGAGATTTAATTATGCTCAAGGATATAGATAGTCCGAGTCCGGTGCCTGCCGAATTTTTACTTTTAGAAAAAAACGGGTCGAATATCCTTTTGATATCTTCCTGCGCGATACCGTGGCCGTTATCTATTATTATTATATAAATATATTCCTTGATTTTTTTGGTTATAAAATAAACTATCCCCGAATTTTCATCGACGGCCTGTATGGCATTAAGCCCTATATTTAATAGAACCTGCCTTAAACCGGCTTCGGAAAAACTTATTAAAGGAATATTCGCGGCAAGGTTTTTCTTTATCATAATATTTTTTTTGTTTGCGGTAAAGTACAGAAGGGCAAGACTTTCTTCCAGCGAATTATTGACGTTTACTATATCGGTAGAATTTGAAACGGGGCTCGATAATATAAGGAGTTTTTTTGTAATATCTTTGCATCTTTCGATTTCCTGCTTCATTAAATCGAAATATTTTTTTATATCGCATCCGCCTTCCTTCATTACGTTTGCGAGAGCCGCGTTCTGGGTAAGGCCGCTGCTGTCCGCGCACATTTTTATCATATCTATCGACGCGAGAATATTATTCAGCGGATTGTTTATTTCATGAGCAACGCCTTCCGCTAAAAGACCTACTTCGGAAAGTCTCTGCGAAAGATTGAATTTCATATGGGCGTTAGAACCGTTTCCCAGACACCTTAAAACCTCTACGGCATATTTTTTTCCCGTCGAGGCGTCGTAAAAAGGCGAAGAATTTATTTCTACCGCCATTTCCCGATTTTGCGGTCCGTAATGACCGTGTATGACTTTAACGGTTTTGCCTTTTTTAATTACCTCTTCTATGGAGCAGGATTCCAAAAGAGGATCGCACGGTTCGTCCCTGAAATGACTTACTTTATAGCAATAACCGCCTATTACTTCGGAGGACGGAGTTCCCGCATCGTCCAAAAAGCGTTTATTTGCATAGACTATTTTATAATTTTCGTCGATAACTATAACGCCGTCGTTGATAGTATCTAAAATTTCCGAAGTATCTAGCGGCAGATTAATATTTTCGTTTGACATAAATATAATAATAACATATTTGCCGTTTTTTTTATTATATGGACGGAATTGAATTCCGTCCATATAATAAATTACTGGTTCATCAGATTTAAAAAATCTGCGTTGGATTTGGTATTTTTTATTTTGTCTATTAAAAATTCCATTGCGTCCGTGGTATCCATGCCGGATAAAACTTTTCTCAATATCCAGATTTTTTTCAGATGGTCCTTATCGACGAGAAGCTCTTCTTTTCGGGTGCCCGACTTATTAATATCTATAGCCGGAAAAATCCTTTTTTCCGATAATTTTCTGTCTAAATTAACTTCAAGATTTCCGGTTCCTTTAAATTCTTCGAAAATTACCTCGTCCATTCTTGAACCGGTATCGATTAAAGCCGTAGCAATTATGGTAAGACTGCCTCCCTCTTCGATGTTCCTTGCCGCGCCGAAAAATCTTTTCGGTTTATGTAGGGCGTTCGAGTCCACCCCGCCCGATAATACTTTTCCCGAAGACGGAATAGTAACGTTGTATGCCCGCGCGAGCCTGGTAATAGAATCTAATAATATAACGACGTCTTTGCCGGTTTCTACTAATCTTTTTGCTTTTTCTATAACTATTTCCGCAATCTGTATATGTCTCTGGGGCGGTTCGTCGAAAGTGGAACTGATTACTTCGCCGTTAACCGACCTTTGCATATCCGTAACCTCTTCCGGTCTTTCGTCTATCAGGAGAACCATAAGGAAAATTTCTTTATGGTTGGTATTTATAGCATGGGCGATGTCTTTCAACAGCATTGTTTTTCCGGTTCTCGGAGGGGCGACTATAAGCCCCCTCTGCCCCTTTCCTATGGGAATCAGGAGGTCCATAAGCCTGGTAGATAAATTTTTAGGGTCGAATTCAAGCTTTATTTTTTCTTCGGGATACAAAGGGGTTAAGTTGTCGAATAAAATCTTTTCTTTTGCGATTTCGGGGTCTTCAAAATTTATGCTTTCGACTTTCAAGAGAGCGTAAAATCTTTCGCTGTCCTTAGGCGGCCTTATAACTCCGCGGATAGTGTCGCCCGTCCTCAAACCGAATTTCCTTATCTGGGAAGGCGATACGTAAATATCGTCCGGACCGTGAAGATAATTAGCTTCAAGCGACCTTAAAAATCCGTATTGGTCGGGCAGTATTTCAAGCACCCCCTCTCCGGAAATTAATCCGTTTTTTTCGGCCTGCTGGTTTTTTTCGGTTTCCGCCTGCAAAAGGGCGTATATCAAATCCTGTTTGCGCATTCCAGATGCGCCCTCTATATTGTAGTCCTTTGCTATTTGCAATAATTCGTTGATTTTTTTTACCGATAATTCTTTAATGTTCATAAATGCTCCTTTAAGATTTTATTTTTGTACTTTATACAATGTTATTATTTACAGGCACGTCCACCTGTCTATCCTTCTTGCATCGATGCGGCGCCCTTCGGCTATATCCAGGATAGTCCTTTCATTGTTGCCGTCGTCCGGAAACGTGGAAACTCCCGCGTTCAAAGATAATATGGCCTGATTTTCTTTTTTGAACGCGTCTTCGCTTTCCGACAATATAGCCTTTATAATATTTTTTGCCTCATCTTTCCCCATATTAGGAAATAAAATTATAAATTTGTTGCCGTATCTCGAAGCAGTATCGAATGCCCTTATATTTTGTTTGATTATATTCGCAATTATTCCGATATTTTTGTCCCCGGCCTGATGGCCGTTAACGGAATTTAATTTATTCAATTGGTTTATGGAAATTAATGCAACGGATAACCTTCCTTTGTCGTTAATTGCTTTTTGCATTTCCTGAAAAAGCTTTTCATGAAAGTATTTAAAATTATTAAGTCCCGATACGTAATCGATCTGCGAACAATCCCTCATAGTCTGAACGCATTTATTCGAATTTAAAATATAGGCGATTACCGAAAAGATAGTATCGAAAACTTCGATTTTATCGTCGCCGCAGTTTTTAAATCCGGGCACCGAATACATTATTACGAAATATGAATCCGTATATGCAGTTTTCAACTCATATGCATAAAATTCCGAAACATTTTCGTGCTCGAATAAATTTCGGTATTCTTCGTATTTACCTTTATCTTTTTTAAAATCTATATACAATCCGTTTTTTAAAGGCGCTAACTCCTTAAGCAGTGCCAGCGGCGGGGTTTCGTTGGTTATTTTAATAAATTCGTGCGAAAAGCCTCTCGATATTTCGACTCTTTCGTCCGCATTATATTTCCTGTATATAAACATTATAGCCGAGGCCCCGAACGTAAATTCGAACCCTATATTAACGAAATGCAATATTTCTTCGATCGATTTTTTTTGATAAGTAAAATCTAAAAGTTCCTTTATAAATTTGTAGCCCAAATCTTCGCATTTTATATGCTCTTCCATAAGCAATTCCCCCCATTTATTTAATACTTTCTGTCGATTGTTAAGTTATTTATTTTTATTCCGGAACGGGAAAGTTAATTTTATATAAACTATTTAAAAAGCGTATAAACGAGTTAATTTGAGGAATTAAGAATTTAAACCCGTAATTATTGTTTATGACGAAATCGGATTTTTTAATTTTTTCTTTTTCGCTTAATTGATTTTTATTTCTTCTGATAAAATCTTCAAAATCGAATTTATTATACGTTCTTTTAACTCTTCTCGAAAAATCGCAGGCAACAAGGATGGTTTTATCTAAGTTAAGATAGTATCCCGATTCTATGATAACCGCTCCTTCAATTATAGCGGCAGGTTTCCGGCTTGCTTTAATTATACGGTCTATATCCGCCCTTAAAGCCGGATAGATTATGTCTTCTAAAACTTTTTTTTTTGAAGCGTCGGAAAAAATTATACCGGCAAGAATCTTTCGGTCTATCTCATAATCACTATTTAAAATGTTTTTTCCGAAAAAATCAACTATTTTTTTATATTCGGCGCTATTTTTTTTTATAATTCTATTCGCTTCTTCATCGAGGTTCAAGGTTAAAAAATCGTAATTTTTAAATAAATTAAGCGCCGCGGTTTTTCCCGAACCTATAGAACCGGTCAATCCTATTTTTATCATTTTATAAAACACCCCCGATTCATAAAAGCGCTATATAAGAAACCTGCCTTCTAAAGTCTCTATCGCGCCTGTAACTAAAAAAACCGGCGTCTTCAAAATTGCATATATTTAAATCGTAAATATTTTTATCGCTAAATCCGTTTAAAATCAATTCATTTTTTATGAATCCTTTCAGGTCGAAAAAAAATTTATTTTTATTTGCGGTTTTTTTAAAAAATTTTCGGTTTAAATTATCTTTTGCTAAAAATAAATTTAAAAAATCCTCTTCGACTTCATAGCATTTCCGGCATATAGACGGCCCTATCGCGATTAAGACGCCTCTAACGTCCGCATTGAATTTATCCGTTAAAACATTTTTTGCGTTTTTTATTATTCCGCCGTAAGCGCCTTTCCAGCCGCAATGGACGGCTCCTATAATGCCGCCGCTATTATTAGGGACGGCAAAAAGCACGGGTGCGCAATCCGCCGTTCTTATGCACAGCGCTATACCGCTTTCCCCGGTAAAAACTCCGTCTGCATCGTTTTTATCGAAAACATTGCGGTTGTATTTTGCCGCTTCTTTAAACTTTTCATCTAAAACGGCTATACGGGTACCGTGGCTCTGTTCGACTTCGTATGAATAATAATCCGTTTTGCCTGCGGACTGAATAATATTTAAAAGTTCTTTCCTTGCGGTTAAATTTCCGGGATTAAAATCAAGCGAGCCGTCCATAAAGCCGTAAACTATACCGATATTTTTAACGTTTAGCTTTTTTAAGCCGCCGCAAAGGTAAATCATGAGAAAGCGTCCGGGGCATCCGAACCGAAAGCCCACAGCATATCATCCGGAACTTTCGCTTTTAAAATTATTTTTTCTCTTGTTTCCGGATGCGGAAATTCAAGCATGTATGCGTGCAGCATCTGTCTTTTAACAAAATTTAAACTTTTATATCTGCCTTCGATATCTTTTCTTTTGTAAAGTTTATCTCCCACAATCGGATATCCTTTTTCAAAAAGAGAAACTCTGATTTGGTGCGTTCTCCCCGTTTCAGGCATTACTTTAAGAAGGGTAGCGGCGCCTCTTATAGATTTTACGTTTTCAAAACGGGTAACGCAATGTTTCCCGCCTTCTTTTTGTGCCATTTCCATTTTAACCCTGCTTTTAGAGTCCCTCTTTATAAAACCCTCGATGCATCCGCTTTTTTGCGGAATAATGCCGTAAGTCACGGCAAAATAAGTCTTTTTAATTTCGCGGTTTTTAAAACTCGATGCAAGAGCATTGTGCGAAAAATCGTTCTTTGCTATTAACATTATGCCGGACGTATCTTTGTCCAACCTGTGAACTATTCCGGGTCTTTCAACGCCGCCTATGCCGGATAAATCGGATATCTTTCCTATTAAAATATTTACCAGCGTATTATCGTAATTTCCTTTTCCGGGATGCGCCGGAATCCCTGCCGGTTTGTTCACAGCCGCAAAATAATCGTCTTCGTAAATTATTTCGAGGGCGTAATCGAAGACCTCTATGCCCGATTTTATTATCTCCGGCTCTTTAAAGGTTATTATACTGCCTTCTTTTATCGGGTAAGCGGATTTTTTTACGACAGAACCGTTAATTTCAACTGCGCCGCTTAATATCTGCTTTTTAATAAACGACCTTGTTTTGCCGGGAAATTTCATAGTCAAAAAAAGGTCCAATCTTATCTGTTTGCCGGTATGAGCAAATGAAACTACTCCCATAAAACGCGTCCGGTCATCTCCTTCGGTATATCTAAACCGAGCAGTTTAAGAATAGTAGGCGCAATATCCGCCAGCCTGCCTGGTTTCAGCGGAGGAATTTCTTTAGAATCGTTTGAAACAATGACGAACGGCACTGGATTAAGGGTATGGTTCGTCATAGGCTCGCCTTTGTCGTCAAGCATCGTTTCGGCATTCCCGTGGTCTGCCGTTATCGCGCATACACGGTCGAGTTTTAAAATTTCAGGCACTATCTCGCTTATAACGGAATTAACCGCCTGAACGGCTTTTATTGCGGCGGCATAGTTTCCGGTATGCCCTACCATATCGCAGTTTGCAAAATTGCAGACTATTAATTCGTATTTATCGGCTCTAATTCTTTCTATAAGAGCGTCTTTAATTTTAAACGCGCTCATTTCCGGTATTAAATCGTATGTTTTGAATTCTCTCGGCGAAGGTATAAGCAGCCTGTCCTCGTTTTTAAACGGCTCTTCCCTGCCGCAGTTAAAAAAATAGGTTACATGGGCGTATTTTTCAGTTTCGGCAATTCTGAACTGGTTAAAGCCGGACTCAGATATGACCTCCCCTAAAATATTAGAATAATTTTGAGGCTCTATAATATATTTGCTTCTGAAGGAATCGTCGTACTTAGTCATAGTAACGAAATTACCGACCGGTTTAAAATTTTCTCTCGGGAAACGGTTAAAATCGCCGAGAGTAAAGGCCATCGTCAACTGCTTTGCCCTGTCTGCCCTGAAATTAAAAAACAGGACGCCGTCTTCTTCTTTTATCCTGCCGTCGTTTTTCGAACCGTTATCTATAACGATAGCGGGCATAAATTCGTCCGTTATATTATTTTCGTAAAATTTTTTAATTGCGTTTAACGGGTCGTCGAATTTTTCTCCTTTTAATTGGGTAAGGAGATTAAAAGCGGTTTCGACTCTGTCCCAGCGGGTATCTCTGTCCATCGCATAAAATCTTCCGCAAAGAGTCGAAATAAAGACCCTGTCCGATAAAGGCTTTATATGCTTCGTTAATTTTTCTATAAAGACCGGAGCGCTTTGCGGAGGGGAATCCCTCCCGTCTAAAAAAGGATGAATGTAAATTTTTTTTACTCCGTTATTATAAAAAAAGTCTATTAAATACAACAAATGTTCAAGTTCCGAGTGCACCCCGCTTTCCGAAAGCAGTCCCATAAGGTGAACTGCCGAACCGCCCGCTATAATTTTTTCTAGAAATTCGAGCAAGACTTTGTTGTCTTTTAGTTTGTCTTCTTTTATAAGAAGGTCTATCTTCGTCAAATCCTGCATTATTACTCTTCCAGCGCCTATATTGGAATGGCCGACCTCGGAATTTCCCATAGTGTTTTCGGGAAGGCCGACGTCTAATCCGTGAGCTTTTAAAGTAGTAAAGGGATGATTTTTAAAGAGCGAATTTATAAACTCCGGCTTTGCGTTAATTACAGCATTTCCTTCAATTTTTGAAGACATTCCAAAGCCGTCTAAAATAATTAAGACGGCGCTTTTAAATTTTTTCATATCGTTTTTTATTCGGGGATTAAAGGCGATATACTTTTGGTTTCGTCCTTAGAACCGGTTTCGTAAAGAGTTCCGGATGTTTTTATATTAAAAGTATTCCAGAGATTGCACGACGGGCATATCGAAGAATAATTATAGGAAACAAATCCGCAGTTAGAACACACGAAAGGAAGTTTAACGGGATATCTGCTTTTAAGCGCTTTCCTGAAATTTACGGATGCGTCGTTATATTTTCCTCTTTTAAAATAACATTCCGCAAGCAGCATATTCAGGGAATTATCTTTAAATACCGAGGGTGGGATAAGGGATAAATTAGAAATGGCCTCGTCTATCATTTCTAGTCTTATATATAATTTTCCCAGAAAAAGCCTGTACTCCCATTTTTCGGGGTTATCGTATATAAGCTCCTGATAAAATCTGATTATATTTTCGGGGTGATTTGTTTTTATAGAAATATCTTCAATTTTTATAATTAAGGCAAGATTGCCGGTTTTCAGGAATGCTTTCTCCCATAACTCAAAAGCTTCGTTAATTTTTCCTTTTTTTATGAACGCGTCGCCAAGCGATATATAAGCAGGTACGAAATTTTTATTCTGGCTCAGCACTTGATTAAAACGTTTTACCGACCTCTCGGTATCGTTTTCCGATTCTAAAAGAAACTTTCCGAATTCGTATTTAAGACCGAGCATAACCTGCTCTTCTTTTTTGTTAAACTCTTTGTCTTTCGACTGGGAAAGAAACAGCTTAGACATTCTGTAGGCGTTCTTCCATTCTTCTTTTTTAATAAATATATCTTTCAGCTGCGTTATAGCGTAAAGATTGTCCGGCGAATATTCCAGCGCCTTATTCAAATAAAAAATAGCTTTATCGTAATCTTTATTGAGCTTGTAAAGATTTCCCGCTTCGTTGAGCGCCGTTATATTTTCTTTTTCTATTTCCAAAGCTTTATTCAGGGCATTTTCCGCTTCTTTAATTTTTCCTTTATGCTTATAAATCTTAGCAAGGAGCAAATAAGCGCCGAGGTTATTGGGATAATTTATTAAGTATTTCTTAATAAGGTCGATTCCCTTATCGTACTGCCCTTTAATGTATGCATCGAATGCTTTATTGACCGAGTTGTCCAGTTCCGTTTTTATATACTGCTTTCTTTTGTATATAAGATTTTTTATCTGATATATAGAATCTTTTAAAATATTTATAATTAATATAAGCGCAATGCCTATTAAAAATGCCGAAAATACGTAAATTATAAGATAGCTGTTAAGTATATGATGCTGTCCCGGGGCGTAATGCAAGAGGACTCTCTGCGGATTAAGCGCGTAAAGATATTCGAAGAATGCTACCAGTATAAGTATCGCTATTATTATAGTAATTATATACATTAGAAGATAAATTTAAATTAAAATTAAGTTTTTTTATTATTAGCGGAGGCTTCGACCGTTAATTCTTTTGCCTCCGGCCACAGCCCCTCGATATTATAGTATGACCTTAAATCGTCGTGGATTAAGTGTATTATCATACTGCCGTAGTCTATAACAATCCATCTTGAACCCGGGGTACAAAGACCCTCATGTCCGAGAGGCTTCTGCCTGAAAGATTTGAGCAGGTTATCGGCTATCGTATTGAGCTGCCTGTCCGACGAACCGCCCGCTATAATTATAAAATCAGTTATTCCGGACACTTTTCTAACGTCGAGGACTAAGATATTATGCGCCTTTTTTTCTAAAAGAAGGTCTATAACGGACCTGATATTTTTATTTGTTCTTTTAAGCGGTTTTCTGCCGCTTTTAAAAGTTTCGATTGCCTGCACCGTCCTTAATATAACTTATTATTTATTATATAATTAATAACCTCGTTTGGCAATAAAAAGAGATTGGAGATGTTATTTTTAAAATTATTTCTAATAACGGTTGAAGAAATATCTAATCTTGTAATTTTCAAAAAATATATATATTTATTTTTGGGAGTAACTAATCTGTTTTCCGTATAGTCAACCTTAATGCGTTCTTTTAAATTATCGGGTAAAAAACCTATAAGCTTTACTAAATTTTTTGAATCCGATTTAATGCCCGACCTGTTCACGACTATAAAATTTATTTTATCGAAAATTTCGGCGCCGTTTTTCCAATTCTTTACGTCGGAATAAGCGTCTATTCCGGCTATAAAATACAGTTCGTCCGACGTATATATTTTTTTCAGCTGAATAATCGTATCATAGGAGTATGAAAGTCCGCCTCTTTTTATTTCTATATCCGACGCCTCGAATTTTTTGTTGTTTTTGATTGCTATATTGAGCATTTTCATTCTTTTTTCGGGGTCGATACCCGGCTTTTCTTTATTAGAAGTTATATTTGTAGGAATAAATATAACCTTATCTAAAAAATTCTGCGCAACTTCTTCCGCGGCCCTTAAATGTCCGAAATGAACCGGATTAAACGTACCCCCGAAAATTCCTATTTTCATAGTTATCAGTTTAGCGCTTAAGTTCTTTTCTGATAGTTTCCGAATACTACAAATTTAGTCGTCGTAAGCTCTTTTGCCCCCATGGGACCGAATGCATGAATTTTTGAAGTAGATATGCCTATTTCGGCGCCGAGACCAAGCTCAAAGCCGTCGTTAAACCTGGTAGAAGCGTTTATTAGCACGCAGGATGAATTTACTTTCTTTATGAACTCAAGGGCGCGGCTATAGTTTTCCGTCAATATGGACTCGGTATGGTTGGAACCGTGCCGCTTTATATGCTCTATTGCTTCGTCCATATTTTTAACGGTTTTAACCGACAGCGTAAGGTTAAGATATTCGGCGTCCCAGTCTGCATCTGTTGCCGGAGTTATAAAATTAAACCTATTTTTAAAAATATTCATAATTTCGTCGTCCACTCTTGTTTCTACGCCGTTCTTTTTAAGCTCGGCAAACATTTCCGGCATAAAATCTCCCATAATATCGGAGTGCACCATAAGGGTTTCCAAAGCATTGCACACGGATGGCCTCTGAACTTTTGAATTGATTATAACATCGACCGATTTATTTATATCGGCATATTTATCGACGTATATATGGCAGACGCCTTTATCGTGCTTTATTACCGGAATTTTGGAATTTTCCGTCACGAACGAAATAAGTCCTTCGCCGCCCCGCGGAATTATAAGGTCTATGTATTTTTTGAGCGATATCATTTCCGCAATTGCAGACCTGTCCGTATAAGGAACTATAGAAACGGCTTCCGAAGGAAGACCGTTAATTTTTAAGCTTTCCGAAACTATCGAAGCAAGTATTTTATTCGAGTTTATGGCTTCCGAACCGCCCCTTAATATTACCGCGTTCCCGGACAAAAGACAGAGTATCGACGCATCGATAGTAACGTTAGGTCTCGATTCGTAAATTATTCCGATTACGCCTAGCGGTATTCTCATCCTGCCTACCATAAGCCCGTTCGGCCTTACCGCGATATTTTCTATTTCGCCTACGGGGTCTTTAATCTTCATTACGTCGTCGATAGAGTTAAGCATGGAAGAAAACGTCTTTTCGCCGATATGAAGCCTGTCCAGCATAGGCTTGCTTAATCCCGCAGCTTTTGCGCTTTCTATATCCTTGGCATTTTCGGCTTCTATCCGCTTTTTATTTTTAATTAAAAGGTCCTTGAGGGTTTCGAGTATATTAAGTTTTATTGCGGGGTCGGCATTTGCTATGCTGCTGCTCGCGCCGTAAGCCTTCTCCGCAATTTCTTCTATAGATGCGGCCTTACTCATATTGTCCATATCTGCTCCTTTAGACTCCTATTTTTATATGTTTGAAGCCATTTTATCTTTATGGACTACTAAAGAGGAAATTTTATCTTTGCCGAATTTTATTTTTATTTCTTCGGCGCTCAAACCTTTTATTTTTTTAACATCGTCCGAATCGAGATTAGCGATGCCCTTAGAAAAAACGGTTCCGTTTTCGTCCAATATATAAACTCCGTCGCCTTTTTTAAAATCGCCCTTTATTTTAATTATGCCGCCTGCAAGAAGGCTTTTATTTTGGAAAGTAATCGCTTCGATAGCGCCTTTATCGGCAACTATCTCTCCCGTTTTTTCCATCCCGAATAAAAGCCAGTGTTTTTTTTTGTTTATTTTGTTGCGCGGCGAAGAAACAATTAAAGTTCCGCATAATTTGCCTTCCGATAAGAAATCCAGGCTTTTTTTGTCTTTACCCGAAGCGATGACGGTATCTATACCCGCACTGGCGGCAATAAAAGCGGCATAAAGTTTCGATTTCATGCCTCCGGTTCCGTGAATGCTTTTAGAACCGTCTTTAAAATTTTTAATGTAATTTTTAATATCGTTTATGATTTTGACCGGTTTTGCATTTTTATAAATATTCGGATTTTTATCGAAAACCCCTTTTACGTTTGAAAGGATAATAAAAAGGTCTGCGCATACCAAGTTTAAAACAAGCGCGGACAACTGGTCGTTGTCCGAAAATTTTATTTCTTCGTACGAAACGGTGTCGTTTTCGTTTATTATAGGAATTACTCCGTTATTAAGCAGTTCATATATGGTATTGCGCGCATTTGTAAATCTCTTTCTGACGGAAACGTCTTCTTTTGTTAAAAGGACCTGCGCGGTTTTAAGGCCGTACCGTTTAAAAAAAGAATCGTAATTTTTCATCAAAACGGGCTGTCCGCATGCGGCGAACGCCTGTTTTTGAGGAATGGAAAACCCGCCCGTTTCCGGGTTTATGCCGAGCATATCTTTTCCCGCGGCGATAGCGCCGGATGAGACAAGAATTACTTCCCTTTTTTGAGCCTTAAGCGAATTAACGAAACCGCAGATATTTTTAAAAGACGGCGGAGAAAGTTTTCCTTCTTCGTTTAAAAGAACCTGCGTGCCTATTTTTATTACTATTCTTTTTTTAGAATCGAGATATTCTTTAAAATTATTCTGAAGACCGTTATATTCTTTCACTTATATCTTAATTAATTTTAATATATAATACGATAATTTTATAATATGTTGTAATTATACCGCAATATTTTTTTTATTTAAAATTAAATTTAATTCGACTTTAAGTTCGTCTATTCCGGTACCGTAAAATGCCGATATAAAGTACACGGGAATATTTTGCTCCGAAAAAAATTTCGTAGTTTCTTTAATAATTTTATTTAATTTCTTTCGGTCGGCAATCAGGTCTATTTTATTTATGGCCGCTATTCGTTCTTTTTTAAGAATATTTTCGTCGTATTCGGCTATTTCTTTAATTACCGCTTCGTATGCCGTTTTAATATCTTTAAAAGTTCCTATTTCAATCAGATGCAGAAGTATATTAGACCTTTCTATATGGCTTAAAAATTTAAGACCGAGGCCGGCACCTTCCGAAGCGCCTTCTATTATACCCGGAATATCTACTATAGTTAAAGTTTTAGCGGACTCGTCCGGATTATTGCCCGTATAAACCCCAAGGTTAGGAGTTTTGGTAGTAAAAGGATACGGAGCTATTTTTGCGTGAGAACCGGTAAGTTTAGATATAAGAGTTGACTTCCCCGCATTAGGGAACCCTACTAAACCTATGTCCCCTAAGCTTTTCAGAACAAGACGGACTTTTCTGGTTACGCCCTGTATGCCGGGTTGAGCAAAACGGGGCCTTCTCTGCGTGGACGACTTAAAAAAGGTGTTGCCTTTCCCCCCGATACCGCCTCTGAGCAGAACCGTTTCTTCGCCGTCTTTCGTAAGGTCTGCCATTACTTCGCCGGAATCGAAATCTACAACCGTCGTACCGACCGGCACGGTTATGATAATATCTTTTCCGTCTCTGCCTTTTTTGTTGTTGCCCTGACCGCTGCCTCCGTTTTCGGCAATATATCTCGGCTTATACCTGAAATCCAGAAGGCTCGTTATATTATGCGAAACTTTAAATATAACGTCTCCGCCTTTCCCTCCGTCGCCGCCGTCCGGTCCTCCCTTAGGTATGAACTTTTCCCGCCTAAAACTGACCGCTCCCCTTCCCCCGTTTCCGGAAGCTATAGTTATTACGGCATTATCGACAAATTTCATATTATAAATTTTAGTTAGCTATACAAGAAATAAGTTAGACGCAAAACAGGCTGGCACCGCTTTTGTTAAACGGCGGCAAAACCTGCGGCCTTCAAATCGGTATGGATATATTGAATATGATATGGGAATATTTGAGCGAAGTAAAGTTCGTTGAAAATAAAAGTATATAACTAATTGTTATTCCGCAGGTATAATACTTACAAATTTCCTGTTGTTTTTCCCGGCATGAAATTTAACGAAACCTTTTATTATGGAATAAAGGGTATAATCTTTGCCTTCTTTAACAAATTTTCCCGGATGAAAAGACGACCCTACCTGACGGACTATAATCTCGCCCGGTTTTACTAACTGACCCCCGAATCTTTTTACCCCTCTCCTCTGTCCCTGACTGTCTCTGCCGTTTCTGGAACTTCCGCCGGCTTTTTTATGCGCCATAATATCACCTGTTTCTTAATTTGATTTTATTTTTTATATATCACAAGCAATTAAGCTATTCCGGTTATTCTGACTTCCGTAAAGTTCTGCCTGTGCCCTCTTTTTTTCCTTTCGTCTTTGCGGCGTTTCATTTTAAATACTACTATTTTTTTAGCTCTGCCGTTTCCGACCACCGTTCCGGTGACGCTTTTATCCTTCAATGCCTGTTTGTCCGTCAGCAAAACATCCCCGTTTTTAACGGCTACCGGCGTAAAAGTTATCTCTTCGCCCTTTTTCTTGCCTACGGTTTCTATTCTTAAAATATCGCCCTGGGCAACTACGTATTGTTTCGAACCGGTACTTATTACGGCGTAATTATCTTTACTCATAGTAAATCCTCTTTTGCTTAATAAAAATTAAGGAAAATTAAAAATATTTAAACTTGAATTATTAATTCTAATAGGTTTTAATAACTTTGTCAACCGTTTTTTTATCCGCGCTTTTTGCCGGGCGTAAATATCCTTTATAATGCAAATACTCAAGGTTCATAAGGGAAACGCCTTTATTGCGGGCTATAAGGTTTAGGCCGTTTTTTCCGGCCGATTCGGCAGATTTATCGTTAAGCAGGTAACCGGCTAACGCCTCATATAATTCCAAAGGGGAATCAATCTGTCTTCCGGCGGAATTCTTTTTAATTTCTTCCGCCGCTTCCGAAAAATTTTGAACGTATCTGCCGAAAATTACCGGTTTCCCGAAAACCAAAGGTTCGAGAAGATTATGTCCGCCGGCAGAAACTATACTGCCGCCTACGAAAGCGGCGCCGCATATGCCGTAAACCGTTAAAAGCTGCCCTATAATATCTACTAAAACTACGACGACTTTGTTTTCGGAGAAACCGCTACTATTATTATCTTTAGAAGCATAAATAGAAGAAAGCTTGTAAAGTTCTATTCCGGGCAAGTAGTTATTTAAAAGTTTGTAAACCTCGTCGAACCTTTCGGGATGCCGCGGAGCAACGAAGAGGAAAATTTTATTTTTATCGTTCAGCTTGTTTAATTTTATTACCGAATCGGCAATTACCTCTTCTTCTCCTTTATGAGTGCTTCCAGCCGCTATAATTTTCGGGTGTTCCGAATTATTAGTTTTATATTCTATAAATTTTTTGAGTATCGCGGTTTTTTCGTTTATATCTCCGGCAATAAGGGATGCGTCCATGTCGAATTTCATATTGCCTGTTTGGCGCATATTTTCTTCCTTAATTCCAAGAGACGCAAATCTTTTGCAATACATATCCGATATGCATAATACCGTATCTATTTTTTTAAAGATATAACCGAAAAAGAATCTGAAACGGGTATAATTTTTATAAGACTTTTCAGAAATTCTTGCGTTGATTAACGCTATGGGAATATTTTTTTTATTTAGAATATTAAATAAATTAGGCCATATTTCAGTTTCTACCGAAATAAACAAAGACGGCTTTATCAGTTTCAAAATACCGCGGACGGAAAAAAGAAAATCATAAGGAAAATAAAATGTTAAAACGTCATCATTGCTTCTATAAAGATTATCCGCAAAATCGAAACCTGTTTTAGTGGTAGCGGAAAGATATACTTTTTTACCGTATTCCGACTGCAGTAAATAGATAAAATTTACCGCCGCCCTCATCTCTCCAAGCGAAACAGCGTGAATCCAGACTCCTTCCTGAAAAGCCGTTTTTTTTAAAGGCTTGAAAGCGGCAGGGAAAAATTTATATACGTAGCCTTCGCTTTTTTTATTTTTCGTCAGGTTAAACAGGACTAATGCGGTAAAGAAAAAAGGAAATAAAAACAATAAAAGAATATTGTAAACGGCAAATAAGGCTTTTTCCATATATAAAAACAGCTATTCCATCTGCTTTAAAAGAAGATTTTTATAAATTCCGTCCATTTTTATTAAATCATCGTGGCTTCCGCTTTCGGCTATTTCTCCTTTTTCGAGGACATAAATCGTATCGGCATGTTTTACGGTAGAAAGCCTGTGGGCTATTATAAGCACGATTTTATTTACGCATAAGCCTCCGATAATTTTGCTTGCGCCGCCGCTACTTTCTTCGTATCCGAACAGCGCCTGCTGAATTTTCTTTTCGGATTCTCCGTCTAAAGAAGAAGTGGCTTCGTCGAGTATAAGTATGGGGGCATCTTTTAGAAACGCCCTGGCGATTAAAATTCTCTGTTTTTCTCCGCCGGAAAGCCTTGAGCCCGCCTCATCGACGAGGGTATCGTATCCTTCCGGAAGATTTTTTATAAATTCGTCGGCAAATGCAAGTTTTGCGGCATTTATTATTTCGTCCATGCTTTTGCCGCTTGTTCCGTATTCTATGTTGAACCTGACCGATTCGTTAAACAGGACGACGTTCTGGGAAACGTAAGATATGGAATCCCTTAGCTCTTTTAAATTAAATTCTTTTATATCTATTCCGTTAATATTTATTTCTCCCGCAGACGGTTCGTAAAAACGGGGGAGCAGCATAGAGAGAGTGCTTTTGCCCGCTCCCGAAAAACCGACTATCGCAGCTATTTCTCCTTTATTTATTTTTATGTTAATATTTTTAAGGTCGAAATGTTCGCCGGTTTTTTCTTTTTCTTCGCCTCCGTCGTATTTGCCGTAACCGAAATAAAGACCTTTTATTTCGAGGGCGGTAATTTCTTTAGGGACGGAAGTCTTTCCGCCTTTCTCTTCAGGCTTTTCGTCTAAAATACCAAAAATCCTGGTTCCGGCGGCTATACCCTCCTGCAGGCTGTTATTAAGGCGCGAAAGGCTTTTTACGGGCTCGTAAAGAAGGAGTATGGCAGTTAAAAAGGAAAAGAAATTACCCGGCGTATATCCGAATTTTATAACCTGAAGCCCGCCTATAAATATTATTGCCGCAACCGAAATTCCTCCTATAAGTTCGACGAACGGCACCGTAAGTCCTCTTATTTTCGTCATTCTCATAAAAAATCTGTAGAGATTGTCGGATAGCTTTTTAAACCTCTTTATTTCAAATTCTTCCATATTGTAAGCTTTAACCATCCGCAGGCCGGAAATAGTCTCGTCTAAAAACTTCGTTATGCTTCCCATTTCGTTCTGGGTATCGGTGCTTGTTTTACGAGCCTTTTTTCCAAGAAGCGTCACCGGAAAAATTACTAAAGGAAACAGGACTAAAACAGATATGGCAAGATAAAAATCCATATAGAATACTACGGCTAAAAGAACTATCATGGTTAGGATATCTTTCATAACGGCGCTGACTGAATCGGACACCGTTCTTTGAATGATATTTATATCGTATGTTATTCTTGCTATAAGTACGCCCGTTGGAATCTTGTTGAGCTTTGAAACCGGCAGTTTTACTATCACCGAATATACTTCGTCTCTTAACGACCTTATAATATTCTGTCCGACCGAACCTATGTAATAAAATTCCGCGTAATAAAAAACATTTTTTACCAAAAAGATTAATACGACGAGCAAAGGAATTAGTACAAGTTCGGTATAGCTTTTAGTTATAAATATATTATTTATAAGAGGTTTTACTATATAAGCCAGCGCGCCGGTAAGAGCTGAAACTACCGCCATGCTTATTACCGCCGTAATAAGCCTTTTTTTATAAGGCAGGATATAGGGAAGCAGTCTTTTTAAAACCGACAGGTCTTTTTTTATATTTTTCTTATTAAGCATATTTTATTATTTTATCATAAATAATACCTGCCGCGGCATCAAACGGGTTAACGCCGGCATCTAAAGTAGAAATTACGGCAGATATCTTATTTAATACGGTTTTCCGGTATCCGTCATCCTTTAAAAATTTATCGGCTTCATTAAAGATATTTTGGGGCGTAAATTTCGATTCTATTAACTCCGGAACCACTAAATCGTCCGCAAGTATGTTTATGAGGCCTGCGTATTTTATTCTTACCAATATTTTGGCAAGAATATATGTTAAATAGTTTAAATAATAAAATATTATTACCGGTTTGCCGTAAAAACAGGCTTCTAAAGAAGCGGTGCCGCTCGCCGTTATTATTAAATCGCTCGACGATAGGGCAAAACCTATGGAATCCGTAAATAGATACATATCTTTTTTAAAAGCCGGACTGCTTTCTATTGCACTCTTAAAATAGGAAAAATCTATCTCCTTTCTGAACGGAAATATAAAAAAAGCTTTTTTATAAGACTCTCTTATCAGCAAAACAGAATCGATTATCCTTTGCGAATGGTGTTTAAGTTCGGTTTTCCTAGAACCTGGCAGAAAAGATATAACGGGATATTTCTCGTTTAAGAGTTTTGATGTTTCGTCATATTTTGATAAATCGGCGGATAAAAAATCTTTTTTCTTTAGAATGTATAAAGGGTTGCCAAAATAATAAGACTCTACGCCTTCTTTTTTATAAATCTCCTGCTCGAACGGGAAAATAGTTATAACGAATTTTATATATTTTTTAATAAATTTTATCCTGCCGTATCTCGAGGCCCAAATTTTCGGCGGAATGAAGTAAGCTACGGGAATTTTAAGCTTGTTTGCCAATTTTGCGATTTTAAAATTAAAAGAGGGGAAATCTACCAGAATAACCGCATCCGGTTTATTTAGTTCAATCCAGTTAGATAGATTGCTTAATACTTTTTTTATAGTTCTTAATTTTAAAAGCACTTCGGTAAAACCCATAACCGATAATTCTTTAATATCGGCTATCAACTCAGCCCCGGCATCTTCGCTGTTTTTTCCGCCCATTGCGTAAATATCCGGATTTATGCCGTTATCTAGTTTTTTTAGAGACGATATTAAACCTGCGGCAAATACGTCTCCAGATGGTTCTCCCGAAACTACAAGCACTTTAGGTTTAGACATATTAAAAAACATACACGGCGATATCCGCCGAGTCTGCTCTCTTTATAAATTCTTCCTTGCGCAGGACAATAGTGTTACGCTCAAAAGCTAAGCACGTAGCATCCACGGAAATAATGGCTTCCAAAGTATCGAGGCCTACGGCGGGCACGTCGAATCTTAAATCCTGGTTGGGCTTGTTTACTTTTACGACTACGGCTCCCCCGTTCGCGAGCTTTCCGCCTCTTATTATAGCTTCGTCCGTCCCCTCTATAGCTTCAAGCGCCATAACGGATTTATCTTTAACCACGGCAGTCTGTCCTATATCGGCTCCCGCAATGAGCATAGCCGCATTTTTTCCGAATTCTATATCTTCCTTTTCTTTTTTATTCGGAGACCTCTTAGATGCTACGCCGGACGGCAAAAATACCGAAGAAATATATTTTGTCTGAGGAACAACGCTTACCCCTTCTTTTTCTAAAAATTTACATATGGCATTTAGAATAGTATCGTCTTTTTTATCTTTAAGGGATAAAAAAAGAGTAATTGCTTTAATGTCGGGTTTAATTTTTTTAAACATCAGCGTTTTTCGGACTTTACCGGCCATTATTACTTCGCTGACGCCTTCGGATTTAAAAAAATTGACCAATTTGCCGAGCTGTCCGACGCTTATATAAATAATAGAATCTGCGCGTTCCGAAAGCGATTTATCCGCTTCTTCTTCTATTGCGCAGACTTTCACGGAATAACCCGCCGCTTTTAATTCATCTATATATATTAACGGAAATTCCCCGTAGCCGGCGATTATGCCTATATTTTTATTTTCCATTTGCCTCGCCAATAACATAACTTCGTATATTCCAAGAACTTACGCTCTTTATGTTATTTACCTTGTAATGCCTCTTTTAGAGCTTGCGATAAACGACGTGAACTTTTCGATTTTGTCGGTCATGCCTATTTCTTTCTCTATTTTTTCTACGGCTATTTTAACGGTAACTTTAGACCTATATAAAATCTTATATGCATTTTTTATTTTTTCTATTTCTTCTTTGGTAAAGCCCCTTCTTTCAAGACCTATTCTGTTAATGCCGTAAATTTTTGCCCTGTCTCCCGATGCGACGAGATAAGGCGGAATATCCTGGACTACCATTGAACCGCCTGCAATTAGAGCAGATTCGCCTATGCGAACAAACTGATGTATTGCGCATAGGCCGCCGAGTATAACGTAATCCTGAATTTCTATATGTCCCGCCAGAGTCGCGTTATTAGCAAAAATATTTCTGTTTCCTATAATGCAGTCATGGGCGATATGCACGTGCATCATAAAGAGGTTGGAATCGCCTACGGCGGTAATGCCGTTTCCCGTAACCGTGCCCGGATTCATAGTGACATATTCCCTGATTATATTATTATCGCCTATAATAAGCTTAGTATCTTCCCCTTTATATTTAAGGTCCTGCGGTACGGAACCTATAGAGGCGAATTGAAATATTTTATTTCCGTCGCCTATCCGCGTATTTCCTTCAATAACTACATGGGAAGCAATCAGGTTGTTTTTCCCGATTTTTACTCCGCCTTTTATAATACTGTAAGGACCGACGTCGGTTGAATCGTCTATTTCGGCTCCTGGATAAATTATTGCAGTTTTATCTATCATGTTTCCATTTTGTGGTAGTGCCCGAATTGAATTCCGGCACTACATTTATTATTTTGTGTCGGGGACAGAATTGAATTCTGCCGCCGAAATTATTTGGGTATAAAAGTCGCCATAAGTTCGGCTTCGGCGCAGAGATTGCCTTCAACCTCCGCCCTGCCGGAAAAAACCCATACGAACTGTTTTCTTTTTATCAGCTCTACTTTGAGAAATACGGAATAACCCGGTAAAATCGGTTTTCTAAATCTTGCTTTGTCTATTCCCATAAAGTAAGTTAATTTATCCCGCAAATCGTCGTTTTCCTCTGTTTTATAAGCCAGAATGCCGCCTGCCTGCGCAAGCGCCTCTAAGATAAGCACGCCGGGCATAACCGGATAACCCGGAAAATGGCCCTGAAAAAATGGTTCGTTTATAGTAGTATTTTTAACTGCCGTAATAGATTTGCCTTTTTCTAAGGATACGACTTTATCTATCATAAGAAAAGGATACCTGTGCGGAAGAAGATTCAAAATTTCTCCTATGCCGATAATTCCGCCCTCCTTTAAAACGTCATTCCTTTCTTCTTTTTTTTCCATTTTCGTCAATCCTTCGTTTTTGAAATTTCCTTTATCTTTTTAAATAATTCCGGAAGTTTCTTAAAAAGCACTACCGAATTGCGCCATTCTTTAATAGAAAAAGCCGGCGACCCGGATATTATCTCGCCGTCTTTTACATTGCCGGATACTCCGGACTGTGCAGCTATCATAACGTTATTTCCTACGGAAATATGTCCGGCTATGCCTACCTGGCCGCCCATAGTCACGTTATCGCCTATTTCGGAACTGCCGGCTATTCCAGTCTGTGCGGCAATTACGCAGTTTTTACCGATTATTACGTTATGGGCTATCTGAACCATATTGTCTATTTTAGTTCCGGAACCTATTTTCGTAAAATCCACCGCGCCCCTGTCTATAGTAACGTTAGCGCCTATTTCGACGTTATCTTCAAGCTCTGCGTATCCGGTATGAATAATTTTAACATAACCGGCTTTGCCCCTGGCATACCCGAAACCGTCGCTGCCGATAACCGAGCCCGCATGTATTATGCAGCCGTTGCCTATTTTAGAATTATCGTAAACGGTTGCGTTAGGATATATAATTACGTTATTTCCTATAATTACGTTATTTCCTATAACCGCATTCGGCATAATCCTGCAGTTATCGCCTATAGAACACCCTTCTCCGATAAAAGCGCCCGGAAAAATTACCGTATTTTTTCCTTTAACGGAAGTTTTCCCTATAAAATAACCGCCGTCAAAATCGCCGTACCCGCAGTTTTTTTCAAGGGAAGCATCTTTAAAAATCTGCGTCGCCTCCGCAAACGACAGATACGGATTTTTAGAATCTAATATTATGAATTTTAAATTGGAAGGCAGTATGGTTCTCAATGAATCGTAATCCATTATTACGGCGCAAGCGTTTGTTTTTTCAAGCTGTTTTGCATATTTTGCGCCGGTAATAAAAGATATTTCGCCGCCTCCGGCAGATTGCAGGGAACCTATGCCGGAAATTTCTATATTTTCCGAACCCGGCCCTCCTATAACCGTAAGCGACAGCTTTGAAATAAGGTCTTTTAAAAGCATAAATAAAGGACTATATTTTATTTATTTCGAATTCATTTCATTTAGAACTTCGCCGGTTATATCTATAGAAGCCGACCTGTAAACGACGCTGGGCCTGTCTATAACCAGAATATACCCGTCTTTTTTCGCGATAGCGTTAATAATGGACGTAGCTTTATCTACTATTCCTTTTAATAATTCGAATCTTTTTTGAGACATAACGCCTTGAATGCGTTTTTCTTCCGCGGTAAAATTGGATATATCCGTTTCGAATTCTTTAGTTTTTTTAGCTTTTTCCCCTGCCGACATAATAGAGCCGTTATTTTTCAAATCAGCCTGAACAGAGGCTATTTTTTTTCTCATCGCAAGCAGTCTTGCGTCATATTTGGAAACCAAAGCCTTTAATTGGCTCTGCGCCGCTTTCCCCTGGTTCGACGTCGAAATTACTTTCTGCATATTAACTACGGCAATACTTGAACCGGCTGCGTTTGCTTTTACGGAGCCAAAGAACATAGTTGCCGCCGACATTAAAAAAACAGCAAGGCTTAAATTTAAAATAGTCTTTTTCATAAATAAATCTCCTTATTTTTTATTTAATTGAATCTTTATAACTTAAATTCCGGGCATGCCCTCGCCGAGACTGAACTGTATTCTCGTCGGATTATTTCCGTTTATAGCAGTTCCGAGTATCTTGCCGTAAGTAATGGTAATCGGCCCGAACGGGGAATACCAGTTAAAACCTATACCTGCCGCCTGAACAAGACTTATCGGAAACACTGAATCTCCCTGCAGCCATGCGTTACCGGCATTCCACCATACAAATCCGTAAAATTTCATTCTTTTAAGTATAGGTATAAAATATTTTGCCTGAACGGTAAACATTTTCGTTCCGCCTATTATATTGCCGTTTTCCGAAGGACCTACCGAATCGTACATAAATCCCAGAAGAGGATAATTGTTCATTATGCCGCCGACGAAAAACCTCTGATAAATAGGAAGCGGGTAAGACGAGTTTGTTCCAGTTATATAACCCAGTTGCGCTCCCTGCATAAAAGACGTTCCCCACCACAGCGGAATATAATGGTTAGCCTGCGCTACGTATTTAACGAAATCGTCGTTCCCCCCTATAGGCGGCCCGGCATAGCTGATTCTGAAACTGTCCATATCCCCGGCCGTAGGAACGATAGGATTGTTTAAAGTATTATAAACCGTCGTCAAAGAAACTTCGCTGGTCGTAACTTTCCCCTGCGGCAGTATATTCGCCAGACCGGGTATTATTACCGAATTGTCCTGTTCTATAAGGTATCTGAAATATTCCGTCAATACGTTGCCGTACAGAGGGTATCCTAAAGTTACGGAACCGCCGACGGAACGGTAGGCGAACTCGTAATACAGGGAATTAAAAGTATCGTATAAAGACAAGTTAAGCGATAACGGCCTAGCAAAAATATATGTAAGATAGGGCTGAAGTATATTAATACTGTACGACTGATAAGGGCCGCCCGCCTGAACGTTGAAGGATGCGGAAATTCCCGTTCCGAAGAGGTTAGATTCGGAAATAGACGATATAGCCATAAAAGACGTAGCCGAACTGTAACCGCCTCCTATGGTAAATTTTCCCGTGTTCTGCTCTTTAACATGAACTTTAACGTTTAATATGCTTTTTCCGGGAACTTTTTCGGTAGTTATCGTAACATGCTTAAAATACATCAGGTTTTTTAAGTTCTGCCTGGATATTTTTATGAGTTTCGGATTATATTTTTCTCCGGGATATATAACGAGCGCTCTTAATATAACATAACTGTAAGTAATATCGTTTCCGGTAATGGTAATTTTTCCGAACTTTGCGATTTTACCCTTGTGGACTATTAAGGATAACATAACGGAACTGGTTTTGCGTTTAATCTTAATCGACGGTTCGACGTTTGCAAACGCATATCCCCTATCCGTAAAATATTTTGTTATGCTTAAAATTTCTTTTTCTATATTTTTCCTGTTAAAAATAGAACCTACTTTGGTAATTATAAGCTTATGCGCTTCCTTATATTCCTTAGAACCCGCTTTTACTCCTTTTATAACAAGGTTTACTTCGGAAATCCTGTATTGAGGACCTTCGACGATTCTTATTATTACTGTAACGTATTTTTTATTTTTAGAAAATATAAACTCGGGCTTCTTGACGCTTACGTTTATGTAACCGTGGTTATAATAAAAACTCAGCAGTTTAATAATCTGGGAGTTCAGTTTTGCTTTTTTGAATTTTCCCGCTCCGGTTATCCAAGTAAGAAGATTTACCGTTTTAATACCCATTACGGATTCGAGCTTGCCGGAGGTAAACGACGTATTTCCGCTGAATTCGACTTTCCTTACCATTACCGGTGAATTTTCGCTGATAATAAAATGTATTCCTACATAATTTCCCGGAAAAGATTTCTTTTTTACTTTTATCCTTGCGTTATAATAGCCCTCCGCCGAATATATAAATTTTAATATTTTAACAGCCTTGTCTATTTCGTAAGAACTGTAAGGTTTGTTAATTTTAAGATTGATGACTTTTTTAATTTTTTTAACGGATACGGAACCGTTTCCGGTATATTTAATCGATTTAATATAAGGTCTTTCGGAAACTATAAAAGTAACTATAAGCCGTCCGCCGGAGGAAGCGATATCGACCAGAATATTTTTAAAATAACCGGTTTTGTAAAGTTCTTTAATGCTTTCATTTATTTTGCTTATCGAATAATAGCCGCCGCTTTTTATTTTAATGCGGTTCATTATAAATCCGGCTCCGACTCTTATGTTTCCTTTTACCCTGACAGCGTAAATCTTTTTCTCGAATGAAGGATTTTGCCTGCCCGCAATTTTCTTTGCGATTCGCCCGTATATAAAACCGCCGACTTTATAAGAAAATTCGTTTAATTCTTTTTTAAGGGAAGCTTCGCCTGCGCCGGAATAGTTAAGCGTCTTGGATTTATAGACGTCTGCAACGTCTATGAGCATTGCGTGAACCGTAAAATTTGAACCGAGCCTAGAAATGCTTCCTGTAATTATATAATTGGAATGATAAGCCAAACCGAGCTTTTTTATCCGGACTAGATTTATTTTTTTATCGAAATTGAAATACGGGGGTTTTTGAAGCAAAGTATATGCAAAAACAAAATAAGGCTTTCCTGAATCCAGATAATTTTTAAAAGCCGCCGAAAAAGATTTTTTTATAGAAACGGAAGACGGCGAACCTTTCTGATGGAAAAATCCTGTCCATACGTTCCTGTTGTTTAAAGCGGCGTAAACGTTAGCCGCATTTAAAATTAAAACGCCGGATATAATAATTCCGAAAAATATCGATTTTAAAAATTTCATTTTAATAAACTATCAAATATTAAGCCTTATGTCAATTTATATGTTCGATTATTCCGCCGGCAATTTTAATTTTATGGTTCATCATATTTGAAAATTCCTTATCGTGAGTAACCACCACTAAAGTCTTACCGTATTTTTTATTAAGGTCTATAATTATGTTATGCAGTATTTCCGCATGCCGCGGGTCTAAATTCCCCGTAGGCTCATCCATTAATATAACTTCCGGAGAACAGACGAGCGCTCTTGCGATAGCCGCCCTTTGCTGTTCTCCTCCCGAAAGCATATAAGGCTTAAAATTAAGCCTTTTCTCTAATCCCATTTCGCATAGATAGTCTCTTGCCGTTTTTAAAGCCTTTTCTTTAGGTTCTTTCTTTATAAATAAAGGCATAGCTACATTTTCTAAACAGCTGAATTCGTTCAGCAAATAATGAAACTGAAAAACGAAGCCTATGTTTTTATTCCTGAATCGTGCAAGACCGGCATCCGAAAAATCGTATATATTTGAATTTCCGAAATACCCGACCCGTCCGGAATCCGGCTTGAGCAGCGTCCCGATTATATGCAAGAGGGTGCTTTTGCCGGTACCCGACTCGCCGGTCACGGCGAAAGTATCCCCCTTTTTTATCTCCAAATCGGCTTCGTTCAGAATATTAACCGTTTCGCCGCCGGTCGTAAATGTTTTGCTGACTTTTTTTAACGAAACCGCAAAATCGTTATCATTGTCCGCCATATTTTTATTCATGTCTTACACCTTCGGCAGGGTCTATTTTACCGGCTTTATAAGACGGATACAGCGTCGCTATAAAACTCAGAAAAAGGGCCGACGAACCTATCACGATAAACTCGCCGGCGGTCATTCTTACCGGCAGGGTAGTTATATAGTAAACTGAAGACGGAAGGCTTATTATATTATATGTTTTTTCCAGATAGCAGATTAAAAAGCCGGATAAAAGTCCGAGAGAAGTGCCGATTGCGCCTATTATAACTCCCTGCGCTATAAAAATAATCATAATATCTTTAGAGCTTGCGCCTATAGATTTCAATATGGCTATATCCTTTCTTTTTTCCATTACCACCATTATAAGGGTAGAAATAATATTAAACGCCGCCACCAGTACTATAAGGGATAAAATTACAAACATCGTAAGCTTCTCTAGTTTTATAGCTGAAAATAAATTTTTATTAAGCTCTTCCCAGCTTAAAGCGTAATACGACGAGGACGTTTTATTTCCGTTAAGTTTGGCGGCTATCTTTCTTGCAAAACTATTTGCCGAACTTAAATTGTCGAGTTTAATCTCGATACCCGTAACCGAACTCTCGGGTAAACCGAGAAACGCCTGGGCGTTTTTGAGGGAAACAAAGGAAAGGGTCGAGTCGTAATTATACATTCCGCTGTTTATAATGCCGCAAACGATAAATCTTTCAGTTTTAGGCATAACTCCAAATGGAGTAATTTCGCCTTCCGGAGAAATTATGGTTACCTTGTCGCCTATGGAAACGCCGAGATTTTGAGCCAAAACTTTTCCTAAAACGATTTCGTTTTTATTTTTATTATCTAATCCCGATAAGCGCCCTTTAATAAGATATCTCTTAAGGTCGGTAACTTTTTTCTCGGTTTTTACGTCTATTCCCCTTAAGACGCTTCCTGTCGAAGTAGATGCGGAGGATATCATTATATCGGTATATATAAAAGGCGAAATGTTTCTTACGCCTTTGACCGACGATATTTTTTTAACGGCTTTTTTGTAATTGTTTACGAAACCGTTGTAATTTAATACTATAATTTGCGACTCTATCCCTATAACCCTTTTTTCCAAAGCGTGGTCAAAGCCGCTCATAACGGATATAACGACTATCAGTGCCATTACGCCTATCATTATCCCCATTACCGATATAAAACTCAATAAAGATATAAATGAATTATTTTTCGGCTTTAAATAATGAAGGGCGATTTTAGTATGAAAATTCATATTCGGCTATTTTATCTATTTCAAGGGTTTAAGCAACGGAAATAATATCACGTCCCTGATAGAATGCGAATTCGTCATGAGCATCACTACCCTGTCTATGCCTATGCCGCATCCGGCGGTAGGAGGCAGTCCCTGCTTCAGCGCTTCGATATAATCTTCATCCATTTCTACGGGAAGGCCTTCTTTTACTTTTGCCTCAACCTGCAATTTAAAACGCTCTTCCTGGTCTATGGGGTCGTTAAGTTCGGAGAATGCATTGCCTATCTCTCTGCCTGCTATGAACAATTCAAATCTGTCCGCTACCGACCCGTCACGGTCGTTTCTTCTTGCAAGCGGAGAGCTTTCTACCGGATAATCGGTCACGAAAGTCGGGTTAACGAGTTTCGGCTCTACGGTTTCGTCAAACAATAAAGTCAATAATTCTCCAAGGCTGTCTGTTCTGCTTATGCCTGCGGTATTTCTCTCTCTCAGAATATCGTAAACCTTATCCGCAGAATCTATTTCTTCAGGTTTAAAACCTCCTACGGTACACAAGCTTTCCTTTAGTTTTATTCTTTTAAAAGGCGGCTTGAAATTCAATTTTTCGGAACCGTATTCTATGTCGAAAGAACCGCAAATACGTACCGCTAACTCGGAAAGCATTTTCTCGACAAAATCCATTAAATCTTCGTATGTCGAATATGCCATATAAAATTCAAGCATAGTGAACTCAGGATTATGCTTGACGGATATACCCTCGTTTCTAAAATTTCTTCCTATTTCATAAACCCTATCGAATCCCCCCACTACTAATCTTTTTAAATATAATTCCGGCGCAATCCTCATATAAAGCTCTAAATTAAGGGCGTTATGGTGCGTCTTAAAAGGCCTCGCCGTCGCGCCTCCGGGATTGGCCTGCATAACCGGAGTTTCGACCTCCAAAAAATCGTATGAATTTAAAAACGAACGGATGAAATTTATTATTTCGGCTCTTTTTCTAAATATTTCCCTGACCTCTCCGCTTGCTATTAAATCTACGTATCTTTTTCGGAAACGCGCTTCGATATCTTTAAGCCCGTGCCATTTCTCGGGCAGGGGAAGAAGCGATTTAGTCAAAATTTCTATATGTTCTATCTTTATCGTTAATTCGTCCGTTCTGGTTCTAAAAAGATGCCCCTTTACCGCGCATATATCTCCTATATCTACATATTCGCTAAACAGTTCGAAATCTTTTTCTTTAACCGCATCTTTTTGAATATAGCACTGTATTTCGCCGAAACCGTCTCTCAGCCTGAAAAAAGACGCCTTGCCGAAACTTCTTATAATAATAATCCTGCCTGCAGTTTCGACATCGACCCTGTTATTCTCAAAAAAGTCTTGAACCCTGCCGCCGTATTTTTCGATTATATCCTTTATATTTTCTTTTTTTTCAAAATCGTTTGAAAAAGGGTTGTTCCCTCTTTCTTTTAATTTTTTTAATTTATCCAACCGGTTATTTTCTATAATATTTAATTCCTGTTCCAAGGTTTTCCCTCCTTTTTCCAATTTGTGACGGTGCCGGAATTGAATTCGGACACCATATTTAATTGTCTATTGTCTGACGCCCAGAAGATACGCGCTGATAAACTCGTCGATGTCTCCGTCGAAAACGCTCCTGTCGTCGTAAATAGTTACGCCGGTTCTATGGTCTTTTATAACCCGGTTAGGATTAAGCGTATATGACCTTATCTGCGAACCCCAGGATATCTCTTTTTTAGTCTTATTAATTTTATCTTCTTCCTCTTCTCTTTTCTTTTTATAATAATCGTATAATCTTGCCCTTAAAAGTTTATACGCCGTTTCCTTATTTTTATGCTGAGACCTTTCATTCTGGCAGGCGACGACGATTCCGGTCGGAATATGAGTTAACCGTACCGCCGAATCGGTCGTATTTACATGCTGTCCTCCGGCTCCGCTTGAACGGTAAGTATCCGTCTTTACGTCCTTTTCGTCTATAACTATGTCGATAGAATCGTCGATTTCGGGATAAACAAAAACCGAGGCAAAAGAAGTATGCCTCCTTTTATTTGCATCGAAAGGCGAAATTCTTACGAGCCTGTGGACTCCGCTTTCCGCTTTAAGATAGCCGTATGCATATTTTCCGTACACGACGAACGTAACGCTTTTAACGCCTGCTTCTTCGCCGGCGTTAAATTCCATTATAGCAGTTTTAAATTTCTTTCTCTCCGCCCATCTTAAATACATCCTTAAGAGCATATTAGCAAAATCCATAGACTCCGTTCCCCCGGAACCTGCATGGATTTCTACGATAGCATTGAGCTTATCGTCTTTTCCCGAAAGCGTCATATCCATTTCTAAACTTAGAACGGCCTTTTCTAAAGACTTGACGCTTTCCGAAATATCCGACAGCATCTTTTCGTCGTTTTCCTCTAAAGAAATATCGTATAAATCTTTTATGTTTTTAAATTCTTCATATACGGCGTAAAACGGTTTCAAACGGTTCTCCAACCCGGATTTTTCTATTAGTATCTCTTTCGAAAAAGAGATATCTTTATAAAAGTCTTCTTTTGAAGAAATCTCGTCTATTTCTTTAAGCCTTGCTTCTAATTTAGAAACTTCAAAGCATCCTCCGTATTTTTTCCAGTTTATCCCCAAGTTCTTTTAGGCTTCTATCTAAAAGGCTGACGTTTAAAACCGAATCCGACGGCAAAATTGACATTAAAAACCCCCTGTATTTATTGAGCCTTTTTTCTAAAAATATTGGATAGCGGAAGATACGCTATCGACAGTATAAAAACTGCATCGATTATATAACCAAATATATTACCATATAATGCAAAAAATGTCTTTCTATTAATTAATTTTATATAGCCTATGAGATAAGTTCTTTTAAATATATCCGTTTCTCCTAAAATTTTCCCGGTCGGAGATATGAACCCGCTTATGCCTGAGTTTCCGGCCCTTGCGACAAACCTCTCATTTTCAACGGCCGGGAAAACGGTCATGGACATATCCTGTTCGGGCGCGGAAGTCTTTCCGTACCATGCGTCGTCCGTAATGCTCACTAAAAGATTAGCCCCTTTTTTTGAAAAATTTCTTACCAATGAATTAAAATAGGCTTCGTAACAAATCATCGAACCTGCCTTTAAATTTCCGCTTCTCAGTATCCTGAATCTTTTGCCGGCCGTAAAATTCCCAATTCCGGCGCCTTTTAAAATACGGGCAAGAAAAGGGAACTGCCGTTTTAACGGAATATATTCGCCGAAAGGAACAAGGTGATGCTTATCGTAATAAGAAAATCCGCCGGATTGAGCGAACATATAATCCCTGTTATAAAAATGATATTTTCCGTTTAATAATTTTAAGCCTATAGCTCCGAAAATTAAATCTATTTTATTTTTTTTGGAAAAGTTCATAACTTTATCCCAATAAAAAGGATATATGGAAATAATATAAGGAAGCGCGGTTTCCGGCCATATTACCAACCCCGGCTTGTATTTCAAAGATTTCTTCGTTAAGTCTAGATATATTCTCGTCGTCCTTTTTTTAGTAATTTTCCATTTCTGAAACATACCTATGTTTCCCTGAATCAAGGCGACTCTCACCGGCTTCTTCCTTCTAAGCAGTTTATCCACGGAATAAATATTGTAATAACCGTAAGATATTACAATAATAAAAACGGATAAGCCGAAAATCAGTTCAAATAAGGCCTGTTTCTTAGAAATTCTATTTTTATAAAAAATAAAATGGAACACTAAATAATTTACAAGAACTATGACGAAAGACAGCCCGGGGGTTCCTGTTATATTAGCGGCCTGTATAAAAGGAAGATTTAAATACTGCGATGAACCGAGGTTTTCCCATGGAAACCCCGTTAAAAGATTAGACTTTAAAAACTCAAAAAAAACCCAGCAGGAAGGAATTAAAATTATATTCGATATTTTATAATTATTTAATAAAATTCTGCCAAAACCGGAGAATAAAGCAAAATACAGGGCTAAATAGGAAGCAAGCAGTAAAAGCGCGAAAACGGCTATATAGTAAGGAACGCCGCCGAACTTGTGAACTGTATAAACTATCCAGTACAGTATGATTATATATGAAATGATGCCTGCTAAAAACCCGTATAGAAAGGACTCTTTAAAACTATTAGAATTGTTCGCCGAATATAAAAGGGGGACTAACGAAAACCATGCAAGAAATTCAAGATTGAAATTAGGGAATAAAAAAGCAATTAGTATGCCTGACAAACATGCGGAAGCGGAATTAATCAGAACGCGGCGGGATATTCCGGACATCATAGGGCTTTTTTCGCTTCTTCCCATAATATATCGAGGCTTTGAGGGTCAAGTTTGGAAATAGGAGACGATGCTTTTTTCTCCATATATCCGAACCTTCGGATAAATTTATCCGAGGCTTTATTTAAAGCGCTGCACGGATGTATGTCTAAAAGCCTTCCGAGATTAACGACGGAAAATAAAATATCTCCGTATTCCTCGGCAATTTTATCTTTGTCCGTTTTATTATTCAATTCTTTTTTAAGTTCCGAAATTTCTTCATAGACTTTATCTAAAGCCCCGCCTTCGTTTTCAAAATCGAAGCCTATTCTCTTAGCCTTTTCCTGCACCATATATGCCCTGTGAAGGGAAGGCATGGATTCCGATACGTAAACGGAAGGATTTTTCGGCAGATCCGGCATATTTTTTAATTTTTCTTTTTTTTCCTCGCCTTTAATTTTTTCCCAATTTTTAAGAATAACGTCTTCAAGACATTCGCCTTCTTTTAAAGCAAAATCTTTATCGAAAACATGCGGGTGCCTTCTGACTAATTTTTGATTTATAGCATTAATAACGTCCGCTATGGAAAATTCTTTCTTATCTTCATAAATATCCGATAAAAATACGACCTGCAAAAGAAGGTCCCCGAGTTCCTCCATAATTTCCGTCTTATTATTCGAACTTATCGCATCTACCACCTCATATGCTTCTTCTATTATATAAGGTTTCAGCGTTTCCCCGGTCTGTTTTCTGTCCCATGGACAGCCTCCTTCGGAGCGCAGCCTCTTAACTATTTCAATCAGGCTGTTAAGTTCAGTATATTTTTGTTTTTCGTTTTTCATAAAATTATTCCTATACCCGATTCTTCTGTTAAATTTAACCGAAATAAAACAGTTTAAATATAAGCGCCGTTATTAAAACGCCTATAACGCTTCCCGTTAAAACCTCTATTTTAGTATGAATACCGCTGCTTATTCTGGATAATGCGATAAGAAACGCAAGTATAAAAGTAAGAAGCGAAACGACCGGATTCAAGGTTAAAAGAGAAACCGTCAGCCATATGGAAAATGCGACGGCGGCATGTCCGCTCGGAAACCCTCCTCTAAGAGGGGTTCCCTTATTGAACATAGCCTTTATAATTATTATGCCGACAAAAACTATCGAGATAATCACTATCGAGATATCGGAGCCCGCAGTTTTTAGCATTTTTAAAACATAGTATATCACATAATACAGATATTTTGAAAAAATTATATAACCTACGACAAACGAACCGAACGAAGACAGAAGAACGGCGCCTGCCGCTAAATTTTTAACCGCCTCTATTTCGGGAGAATATTCTTTCGATAAGTAATCGGCAAGATATTCTATCGACGTATTCAAAGTTTCGGCAAAAAGAACGAAGAAGGCGGAAATAAATATAAGAAGAACGTCTGTTTTAGAGACCCTTAAAAAAAGTGCGAGGAAAATAGCAAGGAGAGCCGCCGTAAAATGGATCCTCATATTTTTTTCGGTCTTTGTAGCTAATATTATGCCTTCTATAGCCGCGTTAAAAGATTCCAACCGATTTTGCGGAACAGGTTTCATAATTCTTTATATAAAAAATTCTGCATATATTTCATTTCTTTATCGTAGCAGGGGTCGTCTAAATCCAGTTTATGCTCCTCGTCATGGGCATATCCGAAAAGATGGAGGATTCCGTGGATTATTAACAGCGCAAGTTCCCTGCCGAATCCTTTTTTGCAATACTTTTTTCTATTTTTAGGATTTTCGTTTTCTTCCAGCCCGTCCGAAGCGACCCAATCGGCTTTCTCCCAAAAATTCCGGTATCTTTTGAAATTTTTTTCTGCGGCGGAAGGCGCGATATAAATCTCTCCTATATAAAAAATATCTCCTATCCATTCTTTTATTTCGAAAGACAGGACGTCCGTAGCTTTATCTTGATTTCTGTAAATCTTGTTTAATTTTTTAATATAGTTTTCCGAACAAAAAATTATATCGATTTCGTATGAACCGCAATAAAGCTTTTCTATCGAATTTTTAACGATATAACGGACTGACTTTCGATTTATTTTCAGCTTTCTTTGGGTATTCGCTATATTTATTACGGTTTTCATCCGCTTCATGTTTATCGTCTTCCTCAACTGGTTTGCCGGCATACGGTATCCTCTGGTGAAAAACGGAATTCAAAACTTTTACGAAAGCATCGCCTATGGAATGGAGGTCTTTCAGCGTCAGTTCGCATTCGTCGAGTTGTCCGTCGCTGTAGATTCTATTTATGGTCTTCCTGACCATAAGCTCCAGTCTCGAAGGAGAAATGTTGGTCATCGTCCTCGATATCGCCTCGACCGAATCCGCCAGCATAATTATGCCGGCTTCCTTGGTTTGGGGTTTTTTACCGCTGTATCTGAATGCGTCTTTGGACAGATGTCCGTCCTTATTTTCATTGAAAGCCTTTTCATAGAACGCTCCTATCATAGACGTTCCGTGATGCTCGCCGATTATATTTTCTATTTTATCGCCTAATTTATATTTTTTTGCAAGTTCCTGTCCGTCTTTTACATGAGACGAGATAATTAAACTGCTCATGGTCGGGGAAAGCTTATCGTGCGGGTTTTCCGAATTCGATATATTTTCGATAAAATAATTAGGCTTGGTTATCTTTCCTATGTCGTGGTAGAGGCTTGCGACTCTGGCTAAAAGCGGATTAGCCCCGACCGCCGAAGCTGCCGATTCTGCAAGGGTAGCCGCCATTATGGAATGCTGGTACGTTCCGGGCGCTACTATGGAAAATTGCCTTAAGAGCGGGTTATTGGAACTTGAAAGCTCAAGAAGTTTGAAATCGGTCGTAAAGTCGAATAATTTTTCGAATAAAGGTATAAGGCCTATAACCATTATAGAAGATATAACGCCCGACAAAAATGCAAGGACGATACTGTATATATTTTGTATATTTATCAGGTTCAGCCCTATCAGCGCAAATGCCAGAACCATAAAGCTGTTTAAAAATCCCGTTATAACGCCGGCTTTAACAACGCGGCTCCATGAAGAAAAATCGAAAACTTCGTACGAGGCTATAAAACTGCCCGCGAACGTATATATCATAAAAAAAATCGAGTTTTTAAAAATTATAGACGTCAGAATAGAAAAAAGAGCTATATAAACGACCGAAACCTCAGAATTCAATATTATTCTTATAAGCATAGGGCCGAACGCAAAGGGAATTAAATAATAAATATCGTTCCTGTCTATGAAAGGAAAATATAAAGAAAGGGCTTTAGAGAAAATAATGCCTGCTTTAATAACTAAAATAGAAGATAATAAAATAGTTATAATAAAAACGACATTTTTAAAGTCTATGGAATTTCTGAATTTTTTTATATATCTGTACGGAAATACATAAGAGAGCGATAAAAGCATCGCGATGACGAAAAACAGGCCTATAAGGGACGGTATATTATTTTTCAGCTTAAACTCGGCATCGTAAGTATTTAATTCGAGCGCCTTCGATTTAGTTATAAGTTCTCCGGCATTCACTAAAAGCATCCCTTCGTTTACATGTATATAAATCGGTATGTTTTCTTTTTTAAGAACTTCTATTTTTTTAAGAGTAAGATATTTCGAATATACTATATCCGGTTTTATCATCCGGTAAACCAATCCGTAAATATCGTTCTGCATATAAGCCGGAAGGAAGCCCAGATATTTTTTAGTATAATAATAAGTAAAGCCCTTCTCTTTTTTCAGAGTAAAAAATATTTGAGGATAATTTACGGTTTTAAGCCTGTTTGTTATTACATTTTTAATTTCTATCTTTTTGTTGCTTGCGGGCAGTCGAGACAGCACTCCTTTTTTATAGATGCTGGAAACTATTTTTAAAATATAAGCCTCGATATTTTTATTATAATTCAAATAGTAAAACTCGTTAAGAACGGATTTGTCCAATTTGATTCCTAATTTAGCGGCAAATATATTTTCGGATATACCCATATTTTGCCTGTTATGAGCGTGGCTTTCTTTGTATGACCTTGCAAAAGCGAAAGCTCTCTTTATTTTTCTTGAAAGGGTTGCTTTTATCTCAGGATAATATAAATAAACATCGGGGCTGTTTTCGATTTTTTTCTTCAGGATGGCATTAGTCGCTTTTACGTTTACGTATCTGAAACTTTTTTTGGCTATAATGGTTTTTGTTGCTATCTCTCCGGCTTTATATTTGTTTTTTATAAACTCCATTCCGTTATAAAGCAAAAAAGTTAAAAATATAGCGGAGATTAAAAGCAGGACTAACAGCGGGGTATAACGGTTTTTAATTTCTAAAGTATTATTTTTTAGAAAATCGAGAAATTTCGTTCGTTTCATATGCTTTAATTATATTTTGAACAAGTTTATGCCTTAATACGTCGGTTCCGTTAAAATTGACTACTTCTATTCCGGCTATATTCATGAGGATTTTACTGGCGGTTATAAGTCCTGATTCTTTATCGTAAGGCAGATCGGTTTGGGTTATGTCGCCGTTCACGACAATTTTGGAGCCCGAACCTATCCTGGTAAGCATCATTTTCATCTGTTCGTTTGTGGCGTTTTGCGCTTCGTCAAGTATTATAAAAGAATTATTCAAAGTTCTTCCCCTCATAAATGCTATGGGAGCAACTTCTATTACATCCGAATCTATAAGTTTTATGGCTTTTTCAAATTCTAACATCTCGTAAAGGGCATCATAAAGCGGCCTTAAATAAGGATTTATTTTCTGCGAAATGTCTCCGGGAAGAAAACCTAATTTCTCGCCGGCCTCGACTGCCGGGCGGGTTAATATTATTCTGTCGAACAGCTTTTTTTGAAATAAAGATATTGCGCATGCCATGGCAAGATATGTTTTGCCGGTTCCAGCCGGTCCCACGCCGATAACTATATCGTTTTTGTAAATAGCGTCGGTATATTTTTTTTGATTTGCGGTTCTCGGCGTTATAACCTTTTTTCTTGGGGTCGTCAGTATGGTAGGATAAATCTGCGTACCGATATCGGATCCCGGGTTTTCAATTTTCAGCTTGGCCAATCTTATTAAATCGCTATCGGTTACAACTTTTCCGTTTTTATAGAGATTTATGAGGTCGCGTATGAATCCCACGCAAACTGCAACATTGCCGCTATTGCCCTTAACCAGCAGCACATTGCCCCTAACGGATATATCCACTTCGAATTCGTTTGCTATAATATCTTTTATATTTGCGGACGGATTGGAAAATTTATTAAAAAGTTCTAAATCTTCAAGTTCTACTTTTTCAATGAGTATTCTTTCTTTTTCGGCGCCGCCGGATATTAAGCGGGATTTAGGCGCTTTCGCGTTTGTTTTAAGCGCGCCCGGAATGTTCCGCATTTTGACTGCCGCGGCAGATCCCGGTTTCCTTGTTTTATCAGTTATTCCCAAATTTTGTTTTTAATAACTCCTTTATTGAACATATTATTATTAGCCGATTTTTTGATTATAACATTATTGATAAAAAAGTCAAAAAAACGGCCCGATTTTATTTTATGCCTCTCTTTTCCAGTAAACTCTCAATAATAAATCCCTTTCCGAAAATGAATAATCTACTTCGCCTTTATAGGCTCTTTCTATGTTTCTTCCGATTCTTTGGGCAAGGTCTTCGCTTGTAGTATATATTTTAATAATTTTTTCTTTTTCGTTTTCTTCAATATTTTCTATTTTTTCCAGAGGGTCTATATAATCCGCTTTTTCTACGGTATTATTTATAAGATTTAAAATATCGCTTTTATGTTCGAATAAAAAACCGCCGCTCAACTCGACGACGCCGTTGTAAAATTTTGTTTTTATTTTTAAACATGCCGGGCAAATAGTATAATTTATATTTTCTTTCTTCTTTAAGATAGATTTATAAAGTTCGTCGTCTTTTACCCATCTTTTATTATGATAAATATTATGGCAGCTTTTGCATACGGACATATCTTTATAGGACAGGCTGTTTTTATAGGCATCGGACTCGTCGCTTGCCGAATGTTTTTTTATATTCGCTGGATTCCATCTTTTCTCGTCGAACATTTCATTTACCTCCTTAATCCTATTAATATAATATATTTATGTTTGGCTCCTATTCTGATTATACCATATTAAAATTAAAGAATCTTTTTTGCCCGAATAAGGAATAAAATTATCTTTAAAATTAACGCGGATAACGCGGATAATATATTGAAAATATCCGGCTAAAATGTCATAATATTAAAAATTATGCGACTAAAAACAAGATATATTTACATTATAATTGCATTTATTTCCATATTTATTTTAGCCGCCGCAGGCTTCATGAAATATCTGCCTTCTGCCGCCAAAACATCCGCTTTATTGAAAAAACCGGGGGCGGCATTGCCGGAATTATCGGAATATAATTTGTCAAAGCCTTTAAGCCTTCCTTTATGCAAGGGCGAACGGTTTAACGCGCAGCAAAGCGGGCAAACCGTATTTTACTGCACCGTTAAATATCTGCAATACCTGCGCTATCTTCCGGTTTCATCCGACGGTCCGGATAAATACAAATTTTCGTTTCCCGTTCCGGATATTTTGCATAGGGTTGCAGATTCATACGGATGGAATCCTCAAAATCCGTTTATTTTAGGGGCGGCGGCGCAATATCTGAAAGAATCGGGTAAAATTAGAGGCGGAGAATACGCAAAACCGCAAATAGGCGGCGCGCTTTTGTCGGAACTTAAAGAAAGCGCGGCAAAAGGAGAATTTGACCCGAATCCGTGGAAATGGGTTCTTGTCAGGCAGGCCGAGAAAAACGAAACGGTTGAATTATATGAAAACGGAAAGGAAATATTCTCTTCGCCTGCGAATACGGGCGAATTTGCAACCACTCCCGACGGAACATGGTATGTTTTCCTTCGTTTTCACGATACTACGATGAGCGGGCTCTCGCCGAAAAGAATTTCCATGAAAATTTACGAATCTTTAAAAACAAAACACCCCGGAATGGTCGGCTGTTTGGATGGACACCCGATAAAATGGGTTGCCTACGACGATTCAGGCATTAAATACGTGGATTATTTTAACAAAGGAATAGCTCTGCATTATATTCCCCGCGCGCATTACGGATTTCCGCAATCGGCCGGCTGCATTGAAATACCGGAGCAAAACGCCAGATTTTTGCACAAAAATATAGGCTACGGAACTATAGTTACGGTTATAGGTTCTGCCGGAAACGCCGGAACAAAAAAACAAGCCGAAGGAACAGCCTCGACAGGCAAATCCTGCACCGAATAAAATAATAACGCCTAATATTTCCTTGCTCCCTTACAATTTTTTCATAATTACGCTTTTTAAAATATTTGCGAAATCATTTTTTAAAGCAAACGAGACAAAAATATATGCAATTACGCCTGTTGCGAGGGAAGCCGAAACGACGGCTAACGGACCGTAATTCAGCCTGCCGAAAGCAACTATTAAAAATTCTACTATTAACCCCATAATGAAACTTGCGGTTAAGGTTTTAGCAAACGACTTAAAGAAGTCCGCGCCCAAACCTATACCCTTTTTTAGATGAAGCTTCCTTAAAAGAAACAGGTAATTAAAAATTAAGGATATGCTCGAAGCCAGAGCCAGTCCGTAAACGCCCATAAACCTCATAAGCAGTACGGCAAATATAATATTTATAATCAGCGAAATTATAGCCGCATTTACGGGGGTCTTGGTATCTTTCATGGAATAAAAAACCGGAACTACGGTTTTTAATAAGGCCGACGCCCACAAACCGGCAGTAAAAAACAGAAGAACTCCGGCAGTTTTCTGCGCATCGGCCGCATTAAATATTCCGTGCATATATATCAATTTTACGAGACTGCCCTTTAAAAGGATTAACCCTACGCTTGAAGGAATTATTATAAAAAACATCAGGGACGAGGCAAAATTAAAAGCTCCGTCAACTTCCCTGACGTCGTTTTTTGCAAACGAAGCGGAAAGGGTCGGGAAAATAGCCGTCTGCATAGCTATCGCAAAAACGCCGAGGGGGAACTGATAAAGCCTGTCGCCGTAGTAAAGAAAGGAAATGCTCCCTGCGGGCAGAAAGGACGCAAGCAGAGTATCAAAAACCAGATTGAGCTGAATTACAGCCATCCCTATAAGAGACGGCGTCAGCAGTTTAAAAACGGATTTTACGTCGCTGTTTCTAAAATTAAATTTGAAACCGAGGCTGATTTTCTTTTTTTTAATATAATAAATCTGCGATAAAAGCTGCAATCCTCCGCCGAGCATAACGCCTACCGCAAGAGCAAAAATACCGGGATGAAAAAAAGGTCTTAAAAAAACGGCAGAAATTATAAATAAAACATTTAATATTATAGGATATATCGCTCCTGGAGCATAAGAGCCGTGGACGTTTAAGACTCCCGATAAAAATGCCGCAAGCCCTATCATAAATATGTAAGGAAACATAATCTTAGTTAACAGGACCGCAAGCCTCAACTCGAGCGGTTTGTTTAAAAAACCGGGCGCCGTAACCGCCACGAAAAAAAACGAAAATAAAAATCCTGCTAAGGAAAGAAAAAAAAGGATAAAAAATAACGCGGTAAAAACGGTTTTAAACAGGTCTTCAGAATCGGCATTGCTCTTTTTAGCCAAATTATCCGAGTAAACCGGAATAAACGATGCGGATATTCCTCCCTCGCCGAATAGCCTTCTGAATAAGTTAGGTATCCTGAAAGCCACGAAGAACGCGTCGGTAGCCATTCCGGCACCGAAAAAATATGCAATGCAGACATCCCTTAACAAGCCTAAAATCCTGCTTATCAAAGTAAAAAACGAAACTACGGATAAATTCCTGACTATTTCATGGTTTTTCAGTTGGGAAGGCATCTGCCGTCTGCCGTTCAAAGATATTTTTGAATGAGAATTTCTGCTATCTGCACGGCGTTAAGCGCCGCCCCTTTGCGTACGTTGTCCGCTACAATCCATAAATTCAGTCCGTTCGGCAAGGAAAAATCTTTTCTGAGCCTGCCGACAAAAACCTCGTCTTTGCCCGCAGTCTGAGTCTGGTAAGGATATCTTTCCTCCGGATTGCCGCTTAATATGTCGTCTATGAGCTTAACTCCAGCCGTTTCCGACAACATTTTTTTAATATCCTTAATATCGAAATTTTTTTCGGTTTCTATATTAACGGATTCCCCATGGGAAAAAAATACGGGAACGCGTACCGTAGTAGCGGATACGCCTATATTCTGAGAATGCATTATTTTCTGTGTTTCTTTCATCATCTTGATTTCTTCTTTCGTGTATCCTTCTTCGCCGAAAACATCGATTTGAGGAATACAGTTGAAAGCTATCTGAACCGGAAATTTTTCGGGATAAATGTCTCCTTTTGCGTTAATAATGCCGGCCGTCTGATAAAACAGTTCGTCCATAGCCTTTTTGCCGGCTCCGGAAGTGGACTGGTATGTGGATACGACTATTCTTTTTATTTTATACCTGTCGTGGATAGGTTTAAGCGGCACGACCATTTGGATAGTGGAGCAATTCGGATTCGCTATTATATTTTTTTTCGAATAATATTTTATATCGTCAGAATTAACTTCCGGAACTACTAAAGGAACGTCTTCGTCCATCCTAAAATAAGAGGTATTATCTATAACTACCGCTCCTTCTTTTGCGGCAATGGGTGAAAACTTTGCGCTTACCGAACCTCCAGGACTCGATAAAACTATATCTATATTCTTTTTCTTAAAAGAATCTTCTTTCAAGGCATCCACGATATAATCTTCGCCTTTAAATGTTACGGTTTCGCCTAAAGAATTTTCGGAAGCAAAAAGATAGAGTTCTCCGACCGGAAAATTTCTCTGCTCCAATATTTCTATAAATTCCCTTCCAACAAGACCGGTAGCTCCGGTAATGCCTATGTTATATTTTTCTTTTTTCATACTATTTATATTTTATCCGCACAAATTTTTATTTTTTTAATTCGTCTATTACGGCCTTGCCCATTTCTTTGGTCCCCACGAGTTTCGTCCCTGGAGCGCTTGAATAAATATCGGCGGTCCTGTATCCGTTTTTAATTACTTTCTCTACGGCATTTTCTATTTTCTCCGCCAGCTCATCCATATCGAAACTATATCTGAGCATCATCGCGACCGATAAAATAGCCGCAACGGGATTGGCTTTATTTTGTCCCGCAATATCAGGCGCGCTTCCGTGTATAGGCTCGTACATTCCTTTTTTGCCGTTGAGGCTCGCGGATGGAAGCATTCCTATAGAACCTGCGACCATAGAGGATTCGTCGCTTAATATATCTCCGAACATATTAGTCGTTACGATAACATCGAAAGATTTAGGCTGTCTTATTAACTGCATGGAACAGTTATCTACATACATATTGGTTAACTCGACATCGGGATATTCTTTGCCTACTCCGGCAACTACGTTTCTCCATAGTTCCGTGCACTCCAGCACGTTGGCTTTATCGACGGATAAAACTTTTTTTCTTCTTTTTCTTGCTATATCAAAGGCTATTTTAGCTATTCTTTCTATTTCTTTAGTGGTATAAACTAAGGTATTTACGCCTTTTTTCTGTCCGTCTTCCAAATCGAAAACTCCTCTCGGCTGACCGAAGTATATGCCGCCGGTCAGTTCCCTGACTATCATCATATCTGTTCCCTGAACGACGTCTTTTTTTAACGGCGAAGCATCGATGAGCTCATCGTAAATCTTTGCGGGCCTTAAATTTGCGTATAAATCGAGGTCGTACCTTAATGTAAGAAGCGCCTTTTCCGGCCTTAGCCCTATCGGCAGGGATTCCCATTTAGGTCCGCCGACCGCTCCAAAAATAACCGCATCGGCTTCTTTGGCAAGTTTGAGAGCCTTTTCGGTAATAGGCGACTTATATTCATCGTAAGAAGCTCCGCCAACGAGGTCTTCTTCTATTTCGTACCTTATTGAATTAGAATCTAATAAAAATTTTAATACGTTTACCGCCTCGCCTGCAACTTCCGTTCCTATCCCGTCGCCTGCAAAAAGGGCTAATTTTATCATAAACTATTTCTACCCTCCTTAATCTTTTTTTTGGCATATGCAATTAAACCGCCGGCGTTAACAAGTTCCGACATAAATTTTGGAATAGGCTTAGCCTTTACTACGGTATTTTTTGTTTTGTTTTTAATTTCTCCGGTATCGGTATCGATTTCCAGCATATCGCCGTTATCCATTCCGTCGGTATCGGCTTCAAGTATGAATAATCCTATATTAAAAGCGTTCCTGTAAAAAATCCTTGCAAAACTCTTGGCTATCACGACAGGCACTCCGCTCACTTTAATAGCCCTTGGAGCATGTTCTCTCGAAGAACCGCAGCCGAAATTATTCCCCGCGGCAATAAAGTCTCCTTTGGAAACTTTTGAGGAAAATGAAGCATCGGCGTCTTCCATGCAGTGCTTTCTTAGATTTTCGTCGCTTGAATCGTTTAAATATCTTGCCGGTATAATAGCGTCCGTATCTATATTGTCCCCAAATTTAAAAACTTTTCCGCTGAATATCATAAATAATGGCTCCTTTATAAATATTAAAACCTTTAACTTAATTGCTCCGTTTAATCTATTGCTATAATTTTTTACTTTTTGGAATTAAGATACCTCGTCCGGACCTGCGATTTTGCCTAGTATTGCGGAAGCCGCACATACTGCCGGATTGGCAAGATAAACTTCGCTGGTAACATCTCCCATTCTTCCCTTAAAATTTCTGTTTGTAGAAGATATTGCCCTTTCGCCGTCGGCCAATATTCCCATATATCCTCCGAGACACGGTCCGCACGTCGGAGTACTTACCACAGCTCCGGCATCCATAAAAATATCTATCAAGCCCTCTTTCTCAGCCGCTCTGTAAATATCGGGAGTTGCCGGAATAACGATAAGCCTGGAATATTTTGCTATCTTCTTACCCTTTAAAATTCCTGCGGCAATCCTTAAATCTTCTATCCTGCCGTTTGTGCATGAACCGATAACAGACTGGTCTATCTTGATGTTTTTTGCCGAAGCCTCGTCGATATCTACGCTGTTTTCCGGAAGATGCGGAAAAGCAACCTGAGGATTAATAGATTCTGCGTCAAATTTTAACACTTTTGCGTATTCGGCGCCTTCGTCGCTTTTATAAAATACATAATCCCTTTTTGCCCTGTTTTTGACATAGTCTTCGGTAATTTCGTCCGGTTCGAATATTCCGCTTTTTGCTCCGGCTTCTATCGCCATATTGGATATGGTAAATCTGTCCGACATTCCAAGATGTTTAAAAGTGCTTCCGGCAAACTCCAATGCCATATAATTAGCCCCCTCTACGCCTATTTTCCCGATAAGATACAGAATAAGGTCTTTGCCGGATACCCATTTTTTAGGTTTGCCTTCAAAAATTACTTTTATAGATTCGGGAACTTTTAGCCACAACTCGCCGAAAGCAAAAGCATAAGCGAGATCGGTTGAGCCTACTCCCGTAGCGAAAGCGCCTAAAGCGCCGTATGTGCAGGTATGGGAATCGGCGCCTACTACAAGATCTCCCGGAAGAACTATACCCTTTTCAGGCAGAAGAGCATGCTCGACTCCTGCTTCTCCGCATTCGAAATAGTTCTCTATATCGAATTTTCTTGCAAACTCCCTAAGCATCTTAGCCTGTTTGGCGCTTAAAATGTCTTTGTTCGGAACAAAGTGGTCCGGAACTAAAGCGATTTTTTTTCTATCGAAAACTTCGGTTACTCCTATAGCTTCAAACTCTTTTATGGCTATAGGGGCGGTAATATCGTTGCCGAGAGCGATGTCCACCCTGGCGTTTACGATATCGCCGGGAGACACGGTTTCGCTAACGGTATGACTCTGAATTATTTTTTCCGTAATAGTTAAAGGTCTTCCCATTTCTTTCCCCTTTTATTTATAGTCTAAATTTATGCTTTGTTATGCGCGCATTTCTATTTCGCAGGCCGATTTATCGGCGGAGTTTGCATTATTGTTGACGTAGAGCTTGTTTAAAGCGTTGACATAAGCCTTCGCGCTTGCTACCACGATATCGGTATGCGCGCTTCTTCCGGTAATACCTATTCTCTTATCGGCATCTTCTATGGTAACCGAAACATCACCCTGCGCTTCAGTCGTTCCTCTTATGGATTTAACTTCGTAAGCTACGACCTTTGCCCCGGAATTAACAATTTTTTCTATGGCGTTTATGGCCGCATCTACCGGACCGTTTCCGCATGAAGAGTTATGCTTTAATTCGCCGTCAACCATTAATTTGACCATTGAAAGAGGCGAAACGGTATCGCCGCAAACTACGTTTACGTATTTTAGCTCATATTTTTCCAGAGGATGCGATTTTGCGACAAGAGAATCTATATCTTCGTCGTAAATATCTTTTTTTCTATCGGCTAAGGCTTTAAATTTGACAAAAGCGGCTTCTATTTCTTCGTCCTTTAATAAATAGCCTAAAGACGCGAGTTTTTCTTTGAAAGCATGCTTGCCGGAATGTTTGCCGAGCACTAATTCGTTAGGCTGTCTTCCTACGCGTTCCGGAGTCATAATTTCATATGTGGTTTTTTCTTTCAATACGCCGTCCTGATGGATGCCCGCTTCGTGAGCAAAAGCATTTTTGCCTACTATAGCCTTATTAGGCTGAACGGATATTCCCGTTATATGGGTTAAAAGCTGGGAAGACCTGTATATTTCGGTCGTGTTTACTCCCGTAACCGCATTATATATATCTTTCCTGACGTCTAAAGCCATTACTATTTCTTCTAACGCCGCATTTCCGGCGCGCTCGCCTATGCCGTTAATAGTACATTCTACCTGATTCGCCCCCGCTAAAATCGCCGACAGGGAGTTTGCGGTGCCTAAACCCAAATCGTTATGACAGTGAACGCTCAATATAATATTTTCTATACTCTTAACTCTTCTCCGTATATTTTTTATAAAGTCATAAAATTCGAAAGGGGTCGCAAAACCGACGGTATCAGGAATATTCACGGTCGTAGCGCCGGCGGCTATAACTCCTTCTATTACTTCGCATAAGAAATTCATATCGGTTCTTGTGGCGTCTTCTGCGGAAAACTCTATATTTTCTATAAACGATTTGGCATATTTTACCATGTTGACCGCTTTTTCGTATAATTCTTCCCGAGTCATTTTAAGTTTATGCTTAAGATGCACGTCGGATGTAGCGATAAAAGTATGTATGACCGGTTTTGAAGCATATTTAACGGCGGAATATGCCCTGTATATATCTTTTTCGTTTGCCCTTGCAAGCCCGGCTATCTCAGGCCCTTTTATCTCCATGGCTATAGCTTTTACCGCTTCAAAGTCGCCTTCGGAAGCGATGGGAAAACCGGCTTCTATTACGTCTACCCCAAGACGGGAAAGCTGGCGCGCAAGGTTTAATTTTTCTTCTATGTTCATACTCGCTCCGGGAGACTGTTCGCCGTCTCTCAGTGTAGTATCGAATATTTTAATTTTTTTTAATTGATTATCGCCCACAAGCCCTCCGAAACACTGTCTATCTAATTTCTTTATTCTTTTTTATCTTAACACTAACGAGATAAAAATACAATAGCGGAGAGATAAAAGAATACAGGAGAAAAATCGCAAAAAGGGATTCAACGGGTTTAATTATAATTATAATCAGAATTAATAAAAGCAAAACTAGCGACTCGAACGCCCTGCGCTTAAAAACGGAGAAATCTTTCATCGCAAAATAGCCTATGTTGCTTATCATTAATAGTCCTGCTGCAACAGTCAGAATAAGCATTATTTCGCTTATTAAGGCGGTTTTTAAAGAAAACTCGGTCATAAAGAAAAGAAACGAAACAACGGTTCCGGCGGCGGCAGGAGAAGGAAGCCCCATAAATTTATTATATTCTACCGAATTTCGCTGAACGTTAAATCTGGCAAGCCTGAGCGCCGCTCCAAGGAGATATACGAAAACTG
>JAKAKK010000007.1 GCA_021813525.1 bacterium | reverse complement strand
GCGCCGGATATAACCGCAGTGTTATGTTCCTGAATTCCGGATTCAAAAAAGTTATCGGGAAAATCTTTTCTGAAAGCGCCCGTTTTAACCGAACCTTCGAGGTCGCAGTCGAACACAGCGAAAGGAATATTTTGAAGGCCGTTTTTTTCTCTATAGTTTTTTGCCATATCGTGAAGAGCGTTTCCGAAAGCGGACCTGTTATCGGTATTTTTTTCTCTGGTATATACTATATGTTTGTTATCGGGGTCTAAGGCGAAAGAACTTTCTTTTCGTTCCCTTAGAGGCTTTAAAGGCGGTTTTGCATTTTTTTTATTAATAAGTTCGTTTAAATTATCGGGTTCTTTTAATTCCGCCAGTCCTTTTTTGCAGTCATCTATATTTAAAGCGGCGCCGTGATATTTAGCCTGATTTTCCATAAAAGATACGCCTTTCCCCATAACCGTATCCGCAATAATAACGACCGGAGATTCTATGCCGCGGGCTTTTTTTATTGCCGAATATATCTCGTTAAAATTATGGCCGTCTATTTCTATAATGTGAAATCCATCCGCTTCGAAATTTTCTTTAATATTGTCGGGCATTACTTCGGAAGTTTTTCCTCCGATTTGAAGCCCGTTTTTGTCAACTATTACAGTAAGGTTGTTTAATTTATATTTTACGGCAAACCTTCTTGCCTCGCCAATCTGGCCTTTTGTCTGTTCGCCGTCGCCCATAACGCAGTAAACATTATAGTTTAGATTATTTAAACGGGAATTTAAGGCGAAGCCGCATGCCGCAGAAAGTCCCTGTCCGAGGTTGCCGGTGTTCCATTCGACTCCGGGTACCGTTTTTTCGACATGGCCTTCAAAATGGGAACCTGCAGTCCTAAAATGCAAGATGGCGTCTTCCGTGTCAAAAAAGCCGTAATTTCCGAGAGCGGAATATACTCCGGGCGTAGTATGGCCGTGGCTTATAACTATTCTGTCCCTATCTTTTCTAAAGGGGTCGTCAGGAAAAACATTGCAAAAACCGTATAGAACCGCATATATATCGATAGACGACATTGAGCCGCCCGGGTGTCCCGAAGCCGCCAAAGTGGTCATTCTTAAAATATCTCCTCTGCATTTTCTTGTAAAATCGGATAAAAATTCAATTTCTTCGTGAGTAAGGTTTTCTCTGTCAAACCCCTTTTTAATGCTCATAATATCAAACGCCTCCCGTCTGCAAAAATTAAAAGATATGTTTTTAAGTTTAACCAAAATATTATACGATATTTGAAATATTTTTGATAGAATTAAGAAGTTTTTCGTAAGCGTCTTCAAAAGATTTAACTCCTTCAATCTGGAGTTTTTCTCCGACGCCGTTTAAATCTATTCCGAATCCCGATAATTCTTCGATTATTTTAATAGATTCGTCAAATTCTTCAGCCGCGGTGCCGGGAAGTATTTTTCCGTGGTCGGCGATATGTTCGATGGTTTCGTCCGGGAGGGTGTTTATAGTGTTTTTTCCTATAAACGGCTCTACGTATTTTAAATCGTAATATGCAGGATTTTTTGTGCTGGTGCTGGCGAATAAAAGACGCTGTATATTTGCTCCTTTAGATTTTAAGGCGCTAAATTCCGCTCCGCCGAAAATTTCGTTAAATTTATTGAAAATTATTTTGGAATTAGCTACGCCTGCCTTGCCCAGTAAATTCGTCAGCCTTTCTTTTTTTGCGGGATGGTCTGCCGAGGCGGCTATTAAATCGTTCAATAATTTATCTACGAGGGTATCGACGCGGCTTATAAAAATACTTGCGACCGAATGTATCCCCGATAAATTGAATCCGTTTGCAAGGGCCGATTTTATTCCTTTAATATACGCATCGGCAACCGCAACGAAATGATTCAAAGAAAACATTAACGTGATATTAACGTTTATGCCTTTCGAGATAAGAATAGGAATGACTTCCAAGCCTTCTTTAGTGGCGGGAATTTTAATTAGCACGTTTTTTTCGTTTATAAGGTAAAAAATTCTGAGAGCTTCGTTTGTAGATGTTTCGGCATCCGTAGCTATATCCGGTGAAACCTCTATGCTTACAAAACCGTCGTTGCCGCCCGATTTTTCGTAAACGGGCTTAAGAATCTGAGCGGCGGATTTTATATCCTCTATTGTAATAGCGTCGTATATTTCAAAAGGAGTTAATTTTTTTTCGGAAAGTTTTTTAATTTTTTCCGGATATCCGCATTTTCCGGAATTAATAGCTTTTTCAAATATCGAAGGATTCGACGTTATTCCGGTTATAATTCCGTTTTGAACTAACTTTGAAAGGTCGCCGGAATCGAGCATACACCGCGATATATTATCTAACCATGGACTTTGACCGTAAGACTGCATTTTTTTAAATTCGGCGCTTTTAGATACGACAAAATCGATATTCATAGCGTTAATCCCCCGTTTATTTCAGCTATTACTTATTTTTTAATTATTTTTAAAAAACAGCCAGTCGTTTTCACCGGCTTTGGCAAATTTTAATAAAGTGTATTCTCCCGTTAATTTTTTACCCTTGAAATCCAGTATATATTTTGATTTATCTTTTTTTATAAGGCTGTATTTTCCGCTGTCCCAAATTTTTACTTCTCCGGCTCCGTAATGCCCTTCCGGTATAGTTCCTTCAAAGCCCGCATAAGAAAGGGGATGGTCTTCGACTTTTATCGCAAGATTCTTTTTTCCGCGCTCCAACGGAGGCTCCTTGGGCAGGGCAAAAGAACTCAGGATGCCGTTTTCTTCTATTCTTAAATCCCAGTGAAGATGGCTTGCGTGATGTTCGTGAACCACAAATATTTTATCCACTTAAAAATTATATCATAAAATAATTTATGAAGATAACAGGCTTAATGAATTTTAGTGATGTTATTTTTATTATTTTATAATATAATGGCATTAATTGATAATAAAAAAATAAAAATACCTAAAACAAGCGAAAAATTTAAGATTAAAAATGGCGGCTAAAAATTCTAATATCTGGAACGCTTTTCTAAGGATATATATAGGGTTGTTTTTTCTTTATGCGGCGCATTTTAAGCTGAATCCCGCTTTCTTCGCAGGTCTCCATAATAAACTTGCATATTACGCAAACCATGACCCTTTGTGGTTTTACGGTATATTTCTAAGCCGCGTCGCCGTTCCGAACGCATTTTTGTTTGCTATCTTAATAGTTATGGGAGAATTGTTTGCCGGCATTTTTTTAACGGCGGGCTTTATTACCAGAATAGCCGCTTTTGTCGCGATATTTTTAAATTTAAACTATCTGTTTGCCATGTACTGGATAAGCCAGTCGGAATTAGGCGTAAACCTGACGTTTATAGTATGCGAATTAGTTATTATATTTACGGATTCGGGAAAAACGTTGGGCATAGATGCGTTGTTTTAGCCGGAATTTAGACAGGGATTTAAAAATATATTTTAATTTAACCGAAAATCTGATAAAATAATTAACCAAGATATTCCCTACACGGTGGATGTAGCTCAGCTGGTAGAGCCCCGGATTGTGACTCCGGTGGTCGCAGGTTCAAAACCTGTCATCCACCCCACTTAAAACCGCATATTTCATAAGGTTTTTCCGTTTTAAGTTTTTCAGCTTAAAGTTTATGAAATAAAAAAATGTTCTTAATTTTTTAAATATCAAAATAATTAATTCTATATTATAATAATTAATAGGTTATACCTATTGCAAATACAAACAGGAGATTTAAATAATGAAGATAGTATTGGAAATAAAAGATATCGAAAAAGCAAAAACCGTCATAAACTTTTTAAACCAGAATCCTTATATAAAAATTAAAGATATCGAAAATATAGAGAAAAAGAAAAAAACATTCGATATGAACCAAATGTTCGGATTATGGAAAAAAAGAACTTTTACAAAAGAAGAAATCAGGGAAAAAGCGTGGGGTTATTAAAGTGGTATTATGCGATACTGATGTAATGATAGAATTCTTCAAAGGAAACGTTTCTACAAAAAACATATTGAAAAACGATATCCTGCCCGAAAATATTGCCCTAAGTTCAATTACCTTAATGGAACTCTATTTCGGGGCTAAAAGCAAAAAAGAACTTACTCTTATTAAAAAATTTCTTTCGGCCTTTGAAATTTTTAAACTAAATGAAGAAATTACTGATCTATCCTTAAATTTAATAGAAATTTATTCCAAAAGCCACAGCCTTAAAATACCCGATGCCTTAATCGGCGCCACATCCCTTTATTATAAAATACCTTTATTTACTTATAACAAAAAAGATTTTAATTTTATAAAGGAATTAAAATTATACTAATAT
>JAKAKK010000039.1 GCA_021813525.1 bacterium | reverse complement strand
GATGAAGGGCTTCTGCCGGCATGCGTCACGCTGTGCTCTACGGATGCGCTCTGGTTCGGAAATATAAACAGAATATCCACTATAGACAGGGAGAAAACGGCCAGAAAATTAACGGAGCATCTATTCGGGTTTATCGCTCCGCATACGCCGATGGGAACTTCTTCGGCTAACGATACGGATAATCCGGTTAAAGTAGGTTGATTTTATCATATAGCGAATTTAAGAAAAATACGGAGGTTTGTTTATGGCAGATATATTAGCCGCAGGAACAGTTTACAATGCCCCTATAAGGGTCGAATATATTAACGGGGATTTCGACAAGGCGGAAGAAATTCTTAAAAAAGCGGATATTCACATTTTAGGCAGAAACGTTGCAAGCGTTACGCCGTATCACGCAACGATATTCGTTAGCCTCGGAGACGAAGACAAGGCTTTAAATTTGATTAAAAAATCGGGCATTAAAACTTACCCGGTAGAACCCTACTTCTAAAAAATTGTCCGTAAATTCAAATATGAGCGATAAAACGGCAGGAAGTTTATTGGAAACAGCCGAGGCGAATATTAAAAAAATAACCGCCTCGGAAAAAATACCTGTAGAAGAAAGCTTAGGCAGAATTATATCGGAAGATATAATTCCCGCAACCGACGTGCCTCCCTTTAGAAGGTCTGCCGTGGACGGGTTTGCCTTAATGTTTTCCGACTTTTCCGAAAAAAACATGGAAGCGTTTAAAGTTAAAAGCCGGATTACCGCGGGTTATTCAAATGAAATCGCTCCTTTGAGTTCGGGAGAAGCCGCTTTTGTAACTACCGGAGCTCCTATACCGCCTAATGCCGACAGCGTCGTATTAATAGAAAATGCCGAAGAATATTCCGGCGGACAAATGGTATATAAAAAACCGATAGAAAAAGGTTCTTATATATCGCCCGTAGGAGACGACATAAAAGCCGGCGAAATATTATTTCAAAAGGGGCACAGTATAAGATTTTGCGATATCGCGGCTTTATCCGGAATCGGTTTAAATTCGGTGCCGGTATATAAAAAGCCGGTAATAGGAATATTGTCCGGCGGAAACGAGCTAGCTTCGCCCGGGGATAGACTTGGCGCCAATAAAATTTACGATATAAATACGACCGCGCTTAAATCTTTAGTAAAAGACGCCGGGGGTATTCCGGAAATTATAGGAATAGTAGAGGATAAGCTGGAAAAATTGGTCGAAATTTTAGAAAAGGCGGACGGCTCCGGCAAATACGACCTGTTAATTTCTACGGGCGGAACGGGAGCAAGTTTTCTGGTTTTAGAAAATAAAGAGATTACCAATTTTTACGATTTGGTTCCTTCGGCTATAGAAAAGACCGGCAGATTATTGTTTCACGGCGTAAAGCTCGTTCCGGGGAAACCGACTTCGTTCGGAGTTTTAAACGGAGGAACCCCGATATTCGCGCTTGCGGGGTGGCCGTATTCCGTCCTGATAACTTTCGACCTTTTCGTGAGGCCGTCTATACAGAAAATGACGAATTCCAAAAATGTATATAAAAGATATCCGACGGTTCAGGCGGTTTTGAAACATAATGTTTCAAAAGAAGAAGGTACCAGAAAATATTTTCAGGTAAAACTGACAAAAGAAAACGGTTTTCTGTGCGCATCGGTAATACCGGCGCCTAAGCCTCCTTCCGCCGCAAGGTCTTTAAGTCCCATGATACAGGCGGACGGCAGTTTTGTTATGGAAGAGAAAGTTTCGCTCATTGAGGCGGGGAGTACTATACCGGTTACCTTAAACGATTATGAGATTTTATATTAATTGTTTTATTTAAATTTTATTGATAATATTAAAATATATTAAAGGTTTTCGATGAAGCCGTATCTATTTAAAATGTTTAACGACAAGGAATATGAATTTAACCGCGGAAGATTTGAATTTAAAATTCCGTCCTTAAGAGTGTCTTTGCTCAGCAGATGCAATGAGCGCTGTTTTTACTGCCATAATGAAGGGGTTTCAAAAAAAATGCCTTCCGTTATCCAAACCGGAGATATAATAAATACCATATATTTATTAAGGGAATTCGGCCTTAAAAAAGTAAAATTTACGGGCGGAGAACCCATGTTGTTTAAAGATTTAAAAAATCTTTTATATAAAATCAAACACATTGCCGACGTAGAACTTTTTATCACTACCAACGGCACGCTGATTAAAAAAAGAATAAAAGATTTAAGTCCCAATATAATAAATAAAGTATCGGTCAGCCTGGATACTTTAGATTCGGACGTTTATAAATATATTACCGGCAAGAACCTGTTCGGAGAAGTTATCGCCGGACTTAATATGCTTAAAAAAAACGGATACAACGTAGAAATAAACAATCTTTTATTGAAAGGTTTAAATTCAAGCAAAAAATGTTTAAAAAATATGATAGATTACTGCGCCGAGAACGGGTTTGATCTGCAGTTTATTGAAATGTCCGATAAAACGGCCAAGCCTTTTTATTCAAAATATTACGCCGACCCGTATAAAATATTGCAAAGAAGCGGTTTGGATTTTAAGAAAGATAAATCGAACGACAGGCAGTTTTTTAGAATAAAAGGGTCTAAAATTACTTTATGCAAGAATGTCAGCGACGTATGCGAATCTTCCGGAGAAAGATGCGGCGGATTGAGGCTGCTGCCCAGCGGCATACTCAAAAATTTTCTTTACGAATAATATCGAGAGGTTAATTATTACATTATGATAGTAGAGCTTATAGGCAAAGAAGCCGGTTTAACTTTCGAGTGCATGCATATAGTGCCGGGTAGAGGCGACTGCTCGCGGATACATCCTCATTTTCATTACGTCGATGTGCTGGTTGACGGGGAGTTCGACGACAAGAGAAGGATAGTCCACTTATATAATTTAAAGGCGGTAATAAAAAGAATATGCTCTTTATTCGAAGATAAAATTTTACTGGCGGATTATCCGGAAAGCGTCCAGAAAGTTACGGAAGAAGTTCTGCATTACAGGATAGAGATAAATAATAAGCTGTATATTATACCTAAAACCGATATTTTTAAAATAAAAAGCCCTTCTCTAAACATAGAAGACCTGACGGTTTATTTTGCAAACGAGCTTGCGTTAGATTTAAAAAATAAAGAAATGTTCAATCCGCTAAACTATTTTGAGATTACCCTAAGCGAAGGACACGGCCAGAGAGGAAAAATCAGGATAGAATCGAAATAACGATAAATGAGCGCTATTAGCTGTATAATACTTGCAGGCGGAGAGTCTAAAAGATTCGGAGAGGATAAAGCTTTTTTTAATTTCAACGGAAAATCGTTTCTGGAAAGGGCTCTCGACGCCGCATCGGAAATAAGCGGCGATATCGTAATCTGCGTCAGGGGAGAAGATAAGATAAAAGGCTGTTTCGCCGAAGCCGAAAAGGTTGCAAAAAAAAGAGCGGAAGCCGGAAAACCAAATTTAATTCCGAAGATAATCGCAGACGATAAAGATTGCGGCTTCAAAGGCCCGCTAAAAGGAATTTACAGCTCTATTAAAATATTAAAAGGAGAGTTAACGCTTGTTATGGAGTGCGACGCTCCTTTTTTTAATTTTTACGCGGCTGCAGAGTTAATAAGAAAATTGGAATCGGAAAAAGTCGATGCCGTCGTTCCGCTTTGGCCGGATTCTACGGTAGAACCCCTTCTGGCGTGTTATAAAACGAAAAAAACGGCAGGCATTTTAGAAATTCTCAATAATTATGCTTTAAATTTAAAGGAACATTTTTTATTTACCGATTCGGTAAATATTTCAAGGCTGTTACCCTCCGTTTATTATTACAATATTTTCGATATGGCTAAAAATAATTCCGATTTAAAAGCGGAATTATTTATAAATATAAATTCAAAAAAAGATTTAGAAAAGTACGGCCGCAACGAAAAAATATTTAATAAAGGCGGGTCAAAAAGTGTTAAAATAAGAAAGGCTAACAGATTTTTCGATTTAAAAAATCCGGCCGATAAACCTTACGGCATACTCGCAAACGCTTTATATTGCTGGTGGGTTTATGCCAAAACAGGCAATTTTATATACTTCAGGAAAGCTTTCGGGTATTTTAAAAAAGACGCCTTTACTTATCGCGTTAACGGATTAAATTTTATGGGAGATAAAATTATAAATCTCTTGCCCGACCCCTTAGGGATAGTTCGGGCAAAGAATAAATAAACAAGGGGCCGTTATGCAAAATAATCTTAATAAAAATAAGCTTACGAATTTAAAAGAAGATTTAAAGAAAAATCAGATAGAAATAATGCTTTATCCTTCCAAATGCGACGGTTGTGAAACCGAAGGATTTGCGGCCTGCGTCAAGGCTTGCGAAGCGCATATGGGCAAAAAATACGGGTCTAAATATACGGGAGCAAGAATTAACATAAAGAAAAAATCCGGCAGATTTTTTCCGATAATATGCCATAACTGCGAAGAGGCGCCATGCGTAGATGCGTGTATGCCCGGAGCGAGGTATAAAGATACGGAATCCGGCTGGACTGTAACAAATTATAAAAAATGCGTCGGCTGTTGGATGTGCGTTATGTCCTGTCCTTTCGGCGCCATAGAAAGAATAGGCGCCGGCCGGTTTGCGTCCAAATGCGACGGCTGTATAGACGAAGGCACCCCGAAATGCGTAGAGGCATGTAAAAAAGGGGCGCTGAAAAGAATAGGCATTAAGAACTATTCGTATGAAAGAAGGCTTATGGTTGCAAAAAAAATTTACGGTCCATATATAAAATCGGTTGAAAAGCGATAAAAAAGGGGATTAGATTATGAAATACGTTATTATAGGAAATTCATACGCGGGATTGTCCTGCGCCGATGCTATAAGGCGTTTCGACAAGTCGGGAGACGTCGCGATTATATCGGACGAGAACTACAGGGCTTACGCGAGACCTTTAATATCATATTATCTCGAAGGAAAAACTACGGATGAAACCATATGGTATAAAGAAGACGATTACTATGAAAAGAATAATTTTAAACTTATGCTCGGCAAAAGAGTAGTTTCCGTCGATACCGTTTCAAAAAAAGTAGTCCTTGAAGACGGGGACGAATTATATTACGACAAGCTGTTTATCGGACCGGGCGGAACGCCTTTTGTGCCTCCTACCGAGGGATTTAATCCAGATTCCCCTATGATGGGGACGTTTACAAAGTTCGACGACGCTAAAAAAATGGAAAAAGCCGCAAAATTTGCAAAAAATAAAGAAGCGATAGTCGTCGGCGGCGGACTTATAGGGCTAAAGGCTTCAGAAGGATTAAGGGCGCTGGGGTTGCACGTTACCATCGTAGAACTTTTGCCGCGAGTTTTAGGGCTGGCTCTCGACGAAATATCGGGAAATATAACTTCTAAAAGGCTTAATGAAAACGGCATAGATACGGCTACCGGAGAAACGGTTACTAAAATTAATTTAGACGAATCAGGCAATCCGGAAAGCGTTATATTAAAAAGCGGAAAAGTTCTTAAAGCGGATATAGTCGTGGTCGGGGTAGGCGTAAGGCCTAACGTCGGATTTCTCGAAGGGAGCGGAATAAAAATAGACAGGGGCATCATAGTCGATAAAACGATGATGACTAGCGTCAAAGACGTATATGCTGGAGGAGACGCCGCCGTAATTTACGATATATTGAACAAGCGTCCGAATATTATTGCAATAGTGCCTCTGGCATGCGAGGAAGGGAGGGTTGCCGGCACGAATATGGCCGGCGTTTACAGAGAATATCCGGGCGGAATGGGGCTGAATTCCGTAGAAATTTACGGACTGCCTATAGTAACTATCGGTTTGACGAATCCGTCAAACGAGTCGCAAAAGGTTTATATGTTTCAGGACGAAAACGTTTACAGAAAACTCGTATATGACGGCGAAGTATTGGTCGGGGCAATTTTACTGGGCGATATTGCCGGAAGCGGAATCTTATCTGCCGTTATAAGGCAGGGATTAAAATGCCTTAAATATAAAGACGAATTTTTAAACGGAAATATATATTCGTTCGTTATCGACAGCGAATTTGAGATATATAACATAAACGAAGGGTATGCCGTAAGAGGGGATTTTGAGGACCTGCCTGAATTTTCAAGGACTAACTGGCGATAGATTATGAATAATAACGGCATAAAGGAGAAAGATTCGTCCGAAAAGGCATTGAACGTATTAATAGGAGAACTGCTTGCCGAAGCAAAAAATATCCCGGAAGATGATTTCGTAAAATGGTACGAAAAGAAAAGGAAAATTTTCAATACGGGAATTAAAAATCCTCCGACTAAAGAAGAATTTATAAAGTATCTGAATTATGCCTTAAGTATTAAATTTTAGCGCTATCGGAGTTTTTCCATAAGAGGTTTTTTTATGAAATCTAAAGCAATCATATAAATAAAAGTCGCCGCAAGCAATATAATTATATATACAAAAGGAACTTTAGCCATAAGTATGCCGAAGCCAGCCATTAAAATTATAATTATTAAATCTAACGCGCTTGCAAGCATTAAATAGTTTCCGGGCTTAGAACTGTAAAAGTGCCGTTCTTCCCTTACTAAATATACGGTTGCTTGTGCGCTGAAGACTAAGGATAAAAATGCAAAGGTCTGGACCTGCGGTAAATCCATTCCTATTACGTAATATCCTATATAATAGACAATAAAAGAATAAATGAGCCATGCTCCAGCTATTATGAGAGATGCAGAAACGATAAGCTTTATTTTCCATTTATCCGGTTTATTTGAATATACGGCATTGTCTTTAGCAATAGACATAGTTACAAAATCGTTGACAAAAATTAATATAAGAATAAGTTTAGGCGTCGTAACGAATTTACCGAAAAAAATAAGTCCCAAACTCAGGAAAAGAGCTACTTGAAAAGTTTTTGAAATCTTATTTAAAGTATAAGTCAGCATCCTTCTGTAAACCATTCTGCCGTATTTTACCGCATCTACTATATTAGCAAGACCCGGCTCCGTTAATATAAGGCTTGCCGATGCTTTTGCTACATCGGTAGCATTTGCTACCGCAATGCCGACCTCTGCCTGTTTAAGCGCCGGTGCGTCGTTAACCCCGTCGCCCGTCATGCCGGTAATTTTTTTGAGTTTCTGTAAGCCCTGCACGAGGTGAAACTTATCTTCGGGAAAAACTCCCGCAAATACGTCGCATCCAGACGGGTTTATGAATCTTTCCTTAGTGCATACGTTGTCTTCAAGTCCTATTAAGCGAGCCGTCGTTTTAGCCGTGAGCTCCGTATCCCCCGTTACCATTCGGACTCTTATTCCTAGATCTTTAAGTTCTCTTAACAGTTCTTTAGAGTCTTCCCTTGGAGGGTCTGACAGCCCTAAAATTCCCACAGGAAAATATTTATTATCTTTTTCGTTTTTAATAGTTACTGCTATGACTCGATATCCCATAGCTTCAAATTTCTCGGATTCTTCGGACAGCATTTTTGCATCGTTTTCATTAAGATTTTTTGCGACTATTACAGGCGAGCCTTTAATAGAACTTATTAAATCTTTTCCGCCGTTTTTAGAAATTTCCAGCAATGTTTCCGCTCTTTTTGTCTGCGGGTCGAACGGAATGAATTTAACAGGTTTTCCTATGTCCGGAAGGCTTAATTTATTTGTCTTTATATAAGACAATATAGATAAATCGATGGGATCCTGGGTAGATTCGTCGGAAGCCGCCGCTGCATAAGCAAAAAGTTCATTTTCGCCGAAAGGTTCGAGCGGTTTAAAAGCGCTAAGGGAAAGCGTATTTGCGGTTAAAGTACCTGTTTTATCCGAACATAATTCTTCCATAGACGCAATGTCTTCGATTGCGGAAAGATGGGTTACCAATATGCCTCTGTTTGCAAGCTCCATTGAAGCCAGAGCGGTTGCTAAGGTAAATGTAACGGGAAGAGCGACAGGTATAGACGCTACTAGAAGAATTAAAGCAAAAGGCAGCATTTCGGTAAAATTCATTTTATATATAAGGGCGTAAACAAGTATTAAAGCTACGAGAATACCGTCTATCATTATAAAATAGCGTACTATTTTTAAAATTAATTCTTCAATATGGCCCTTTTTTTTCGCAGATTTTATAAGTTCGGCAGTTTTTCCGAAATAGCTTTTTTCACCGGTAGCGGTAACATTGCAGGTAGCTTCTCCTCTTTTAATTACGGAGCCGGAATATATAAGCCCTCCTTCATTTCTGTCAACCGGCTGCGATTCCCCGGTTAGCGCCGACTGGTCAACTAATACGTTCCCTGAAATAATTTCGGTATCTGCGGGAACTAAATCGCCCATTCTGACATGAATTACGTCGCCCGGAACCAACCGTTCGGCGCTTAACTTAATCCATTTTCCGTCCCTTAAAACCCTTGAAATAATCTTAAGCTGTTTTTTTAAAAGCTCGAGAGCTTTTTCTGCTTTATTTTCCTGTTTAAACGATATTATAGCGTTAAATAAAATTAATCCTATAATAATATATGCTTCTATATCTTTTCCAAGTATTAACTCGACTATAAAAGTAAATTCCAGCATCCATGCGACCGGATTCCAAAATTTTAAAAGAAAAATTACAAACGGATGTTTCTTTCGTTCTTTTATTGAGTTTAAGCCATACTTTTTAATTAATTCTTCTGCTTCTGAAGACGATAATCCTTTAATTTCGGTATTCGAGTCCATTTTTAAGTTTTAGATTAATTCGTTAAATTTATTTTAAATTTTGCTATAATAATAGAATAACGTTACGGAATATTCTTAATTTTTATCGATATAACATTATATATTAATTACTTTATATGGGCAAATATAGGCAATAAATTCAGGAAAAATTATGGTTAAAATAAAAAGCGATAAAATTCCTGCTGCCGTCTCTTTTCTGGCAAGGTCAGGCACAGGCAAAACTACCCTGATAGTTAAAATTATAAAAATACTCTCCGGTAGAGGCTACAGGGTTTCTTCCGTTAAGCATACCGACCATGATTTTGAAGCGGATATTCCCGGCAAGGACTCGTGGAGGCATAAAAACGCCGGAGCATTTTCCACTATGCTGATTTCAAACGGCAAGGCGGCGTTTTTCAGCGATGTCGATTCGTCTTTCGATGCGGAAATAAAAACTATATTGCCTAAATATTTCGGCGGTTCGGATATCGTTATAATCGAAGGCTTTAAAGACCTGAAGATAAAAAAAATAGAACTGTTGAGAAAGGATATAGACGGTGATTTGAAGCCGAGATTTAAAAACGATGCAGACCTTATTCTCGTGTGCGCGGACGAATTTATAAAAGATTTGGAAGTTCCGCAAATAAATATAAACGATTCCGAAAAAATCGCCGATTTTATAGAAAATAATATTATTAAGGCATTTAATGGGTAAAATTAATTTAGGGCAGTTTATTCTTGCCCCTATGGCCGGAATAACGGGATTTCCTTTTAGGAAAACTGCCCTGAAATACGGCGCAGATTTTTCTTTTACGGAAATGGTAAGCGCGGCAGGCTTTTTGCATAACGACAGAGGAACTCTGGAACTGCTGGAAACAGGAAAAGATATAGACAAAACCGGAATTCAGCTTTTCGGAAGCGATCCCGGCATGCTTGCCCTGGCGGCTAAAAAAGCCGAAGATAAAGGGTTCAAGGTTATAGACGTGAATATGGGCTGTCCCGTTAAAAAGGTGGTGAAGACGGGGGCAGGCAGCGCGATATTAAAAGACGCAAGAGGATTTTCCCTTATAGCCGAATCCGTCAGAAACGCATTGAAAAATTCTATGTTTACGATAAAAATCAGAAGCGGATACGACGAAAATTCGGTTAATTTTTTGGAAATAGGCAAAATAGCCGAGTTAAACGGCGTCGATGCCGTTTTTTTTCATCCGAGAACCAGGTCGCTTATGTTTGGAGGGGCGGCAGACCATTCTTTAACTAAAAAACTTAAAAAAGAGATTGCTATTCCCGTATATGCAAGCGGCGATATTTTTACGGTTGACGATGCGGCAGATATAAAAAATTATACCGGAGCCGACGGAATTATGTTTGCGAGAGGGGCTATAGGCAAGCCATGGGTATTTGCCGAGGGGAAAAATAATAATACGCATACTGATATAAATCTAAAAATAGACATAATCATAGAGCTGATGGAAGAAATAAGTTTATTTTACGGCAGGGAAAGAGGGCATAATCTTATAAGACCTCATCTTTATAGCTTTTTAAAAGGATTTAAAGGCTCAAAGGGATTAAGATGTATGGTTAATAACGCGAAAACCGAAAAAGAGATATTGGAAATTTTAAATATATTAAAAACGGCGGGCGATGAATATACTCGGCTTGATTGAAAAGTTTTTGAACCGCGGGGACGCCCTTATATCCGTCAATCCCGATTTTTGCGTCAGGCTTAAAACCCCTATGGCGGGCTGTTACGAATGTATAGACAGATGCCCCGATTTATCGATAAAAATAACCGATAACGATATAAAAATTCTAGAAAACTGCACTAATTGCAACGCCTGCCTTTATATATGCCCTAATTCGGTTTTTTACGTTAAAGAGAATAAAGCAGAGAATAATAATAAATCTGATTTAGAGCCAAAAGAGAAAATTTTTTATTTTTGCAGTCAAACCGAATCATATTTCAAAACCTCAAAAACCGATGAGGATTATTTTATAAAATGTATTTATGAAATAGAAGATTTAGATATAATTTCCGCCATAAAAAACAAAGCGGGGATATTTTTCGTTTCGGCGGACTGTAAGTCTTGCAGGCTAAAATATTTCCATAACAAAAAAATCAAAAGGATAAACGAAATAGCTAAGTTTTTAAACGCGGAGGACTCGTTTGCCGAAATTAATATGGAGGATTTCAGTTTAAAGGAATTGGTAAAAGAACGCGGTAAAGAGGCGTTAAAGTTTAAACCTGCCGCAGATAAAACCGCAGATAAGGAAAATATGAAAAACGCCGATTCGGTTCAAAATGCCGAAACGTTCGACAGGAGGGAGTTTTTTAAAAATTCTTTTAAAAGCATAAAAAATAATGCCAAAAAACTCGTCGAAAATATATCTATCGAAGACCTTCCGCTGTCGGAACTTTATTCCCAATTTATCGATACCGGCGAAAATGAAAAAAAAATAAATTATTTATTATTAAAAAGACAGAAAAAAATTTACCGGTTTTTAAAAGAAAATAAAGAGTTAGTGCGGCTTTTAAATATAAGACTGCCTAAAATAAACGAAAACTGCGTTTTTTGTTCTAACTGCTGGGAATTGTGTCCCACGGGAGCATTAAGTTTTAAGGAAAATCAAATATCGCTTGAGCCGTTTTTTTGCACAAGCTGCGGCCTATGTAAGGATATATGCAGCTTCGGAGCGCTGAGAATGTATAAGGCGTTGAATTTAAAAGATATTTCGGGGGAAAAACTTTTGCTTTTAAATAAAAATAATTTTTAATTTGTGACATAAATCATATTTTAAAAATATCCGATTTGATAACATAAAATAAAATATCCGATTAAATGAAATCCTATAATTTAAATTTTAAAAATTAAGGAAAAAATTATGGAAAAATTGAACGAAGAGAAAGAAAAGAGCTGTGTAGAAATAACGGAAGAGGACATCAGGGAAGCCTTCGAAAAACATAAAACGTACATCGATATATCTTTAGACGATTTTATTAAAATTTACAGGGATGCGTTTGAACTTGCTAAAGACAAGGTTCACAGCGTTACGGTAGAAAAAGTGATGACTAAAAAAGTTATTTCCGTATCCGAAAATTCGGGAATAAAAGATGCCATGAATTTACTTGCAGAAAACGGGTTGACGTGCGCTCCGGTAGTCAATGAGGAAAACGTGGTTACGGGATTCATAGCGGATTCCGATATTTTAACCAGCGCAGGCGTAATAAAAAAGCACACTTTTAAAGATTTAGTCAGGCACGTAATAGGAGAGCCGACGCCGCACGCCCGCAGGACTATCGACGCTAAAAACGTCAAAGACATTATGGCTTCTCCCGCAATTACCGTATCTACCGATACGTGCATTAAAAAAGCGGCTGCGATATTTAACGAAAAACGGATAAAAGTTATGCCGGTCGTCGATATTCACGGAAAACTCGCCGGCGTAATATCTATGACCGATATAATAAAGCATATCGATAAAAATTAAATATAAAATAATATAGCGGGGACACTAAAATGTGGTTTAAAGAATACCTCAACAGAATGAAAGGCGGCGGAAAGAATGCAACAAGCGTGAGCCTGCACGTAATTTTTTGGTCGGGACTCGCTTCTATAATAGGCATAGGAACGGTTGCATATATATCCGCAAAATTTTTCAATCCGTACGACTTGACTTTACTCATAGGTTCTTTCGGCGCTTCTGCTGTACTTATATACGGCGCTATAAAAACCCCTCTCGCACAGCCGAGAAATCTTATAGGCGGACATATTCTTTCAGGTTTTGTAGGAGTCGCAAGCTATAAACTGCTCGGCCATATTAATATGCCTTTAGCCGCAGCGGTAGCGGTTTCATTCGCTATTATGCTTATGCATGCGACTAAAACGCTTCATCCTCCGGGAGGCGCTACTTCTTTAATAGCGGTAATCGGCGGGAAGGGAATATACAAGCTCGGCTTTCTTTATCCGCTAATGCCGGCAGGTTTAGGCGCACTTGTACTATTAATAGTAGCGGTCGCGGTCAATAATCTTTCTAAACATAGAAGCTATCCCGAATACTGGTGGTAAGATATGGCAATTATAAAAAATTTCTTGACAAAAGTATAAAATTATTAAATAATAGAAAACTACGCTTAAAATATATTATATATTTATAAACCGCGGGAGACTTATAAATGACGGAAAGCAAGTGGATATTAGTAGATGCAAAAGGAGTAAGCTTAGGAAGGGTCGCAAGTTTTGTAGCTAACAGGCTTATGGGCAAGGATAAAGCAAACTGGACGCCGTATGCGGATAACGGGGATTTTGTGGTTATCGTCAACAGCGCTAAGGCAAAAATTACGGGCAGGAAAGCGGATGATAAAGAATATCATTTTCACAGCGGTTATCCCGGCGGAATGAAGACTTTTAACTATAAAGATATGCTCAAAAAAGACCCGACGTTTCCGGTTTATCAGGCTATTAAAGGAATGCTGCCTAAAAACAAGCTTTCGGACGCCGTTCTTAAAAAAGTTAAAATATACGAAGGCGAAGAACATCCTCACACCGCTCAGCAACCGGTTAAAGTAGAAATAATAAAATAAATTAAAAATTAAATTACGGGTAAAAAGGCTTATGGCAAAAAAAAATATTATACATGCAGTAGGAAAAAGAAAAACAGGCATAGCAAGGGTATATTTTAAAGAAGGAACAGGCAAAATTATAATTAACGGAAGAGATTTCGATAAATATTTCCCTCTTGAAAGCCACAGAGTAACCGCTACGAAGCCGTTGGCATTTTATTCCGTAGAAAACAAATTCGATATATACGTCAATGTAGTAGGCGGGGGATTAAACGGTCAGGCGGGAGCCATAAAACTTGCGCTTGCAAAAGCTATTCTATTGATAAGCCCCGAGCTTAAAGAAACCCTTGCAAAAGCTTCCATGCTTACGAGGGACCCGAGAGTCAAGGAAAGAAAGAAATACGGCCAGAAAGGGGCAAGGGCTAGATTCCAGTTCTCAAAGAGATAATAATCGTAATAATCAGATGATTAAAGTTTCGATTATAGGGGCATCCGGCTACAGCGGAATATATTTAATATATGCGCTGTCTTTGAGGCCGGATGTTGCTATATCGGCAATAACTTCGCAGACTTATTCAGGCAAAAAACTTTCGGAAGTTTCCCCCCAATTTACGAAAACCTGCCCTAAAAATAACTTAATTTCGGAGCTCAAGTTCAGTTCATTCGGCGCGGCCGGCCTGGCGGAATCTTCCGATGCAATATTCTTTTGCCTCCCGCATAACGAAAGTTCCAAACTCATACCGGATATTTTAGAAAAAAACGGCAAAATAAAAATAATCGACGTCGGCGCGGATTTCAGATTCGACAGCATCGAAACATACGAAGAATTTTACGGAAAACATAATTCTCCCGCCTTGAATTCTAACTTTATTTACGGGCTTTCCGATATTTTTTCCGAAAAAATTAAAAATTCGCAATTTGTCGCCAATCCGGGATGCTATCCAACAGGTGCTTTACTGCCCATTCTGCCTCTTGTTTTTAAAGGCGCGGCGGATGCCGCTTTTCCAGTTATAATAGATTCTTTGTCTGGAATTTCGGGTGCCGGACGAGGCGTAAAATTACAGAACCTTTTCTGCGAGGCAGAAAATTCGGTAAAAGCTTATAACGTCTGGTCTCACAGGCACCTTCCGGAAATTAAGGAAAAGGTTGAAAGCGCGTTTTTAAATTTGCCCGGCGCATCGTATAACCGTATGCCCGATATTATGTTTACCCCCCATATTATTCCCGTATCGAGAGGCATACTAACTACGATATATATGAAATTAAATAACGGAGTATCTCGGGAAAATATAACCGGGATATATAAGGAATTCTACGGCGGCAGTCCTTTCGTGTCTATTCTCGACAATATAGAAGACTGCAATATAAAAAACGTCGTTTATTCCAATAACTGCCATATAGCCTTTGAAACCGAAAAAAAACAAAATAAAGGAACGGTAAAAATCGTCAGCGCCATAGACAACCTTGGCAAAGGCGCTTCCCTGCAGGCAATTCAGAATATGAATCTTATGTTCGGATTGGAACCGGATTGCGGAATTCCGGCTTATTCTCCTTTCCCGTGATTTCCTTCTAAGTAGAATAAAGGTGCGGGAATAAAGGTGTCAGATTTGAAATCTGACACCTTTATTCCCGCAATCCGAGATAATAAATAATTATGAAATTAGATAAAAAAAAGAAAAAGCGCGCCGCGTATTTATTTATTATTATTGCCGCCGCGTTAATTTTATCGTTTGCGTTTTTTCGTTTTGGGTCAGGCGCTAAAAATAATAAAAGCGCCCCGGTGACCCAGAATTATTTAAAAAATACTTTAATTATAGGACTGCCGGCGGATGCCGTGAATCTTATCGGCAATATGGCGGCGGATGCTCCTACCGCCGAGGTTGCCTCTCAAATTTACGACGGATTGGTCCGTTATGACAGAAATTTTAAAATAGTTCCGGACCTTGCAAAGTCATGGAAAATAAGCAACGGCGGCAAAACCATAACTTTTTTTCTCCGCCGCAATGTTTACTGGCAGAACGGACAAAAATTTACCGCAAAAGACGTTATGTTCACGTACCGTTTGATGGTAAATCCAAAAACTCCCACGCCTTATGCCGCGGAATACCTCAAGGTATATAAGGCAAAAATTATAGGGAAATATATTTTCAGGGTTACTTATAAAAAACCTTACGCTCCGGCATTATCTTCGTGGGGGTTAAGTATTTTATCCGAAAAACTCCTTAAAGGAAAAAACCTGCTGACCACAAAATTAAGAAGCCGTCCTGTAGGTACCGGCCCTTACGAATTCGACAGATGGGTTCACGGATACGAGATAGTCCTGAAAGCCAATCCGCGTTATTTTATGGGCGCTCCGCATATAAAGCGCTTAATATATAAAATAGTCCCCGACCCTTCTTCCATGTTTCTGATGCTTAAATCAAACGGCATAAATTACATGGGGTTAAGCCCGATTCAGTTTAAATATGAATCCGGCGGCAAAAAATTTAATCTTAGGTTTAAAAAATATATACATCCTTCGTTAAGTTTTACATTTTTAGGATATAATCTTCTAGACCCTCTTTTTAAAAATATAAAAGTCCGGCAGGCTTTAAGCTACGCGATAAATAAAAAAGAAATAATAAAAGGCGCGCTGCTGGGTTTAGGGGTTCGCTGTTACGGGCCTTTTATGCCTGGAACATATTTTTACGACGGCAAAGTAAAAAGATACGCCTATAACCCCGTTAAAGCGATGAAACTTTTTAACGAGGCGGGTTGGAGCCTTAAAAACGGGGTTTTGGAAAAAAGCGGCAGGCCTTTTCGATTTACCATACTTACTCCTCAGGGTAACCAGGAAAGATTATCGGCCGCAGAAATAATACAGCAAAATTTAAAAAAGATAGGCATAAAGGTTGGCATCAGGGTCATGGAGTGGACGTCCCTGATATCGGAATTTATTATGAAGAAAAGATTTCAGGCGGTCCTGCTCGGATTTACTATAACTCCCGACCCTTACGACAACGCCGCTATATTTACCGGGTCTAATATCGTCCCGAAGGGTTTAAATTTTACGTCGTTCGATAATAGCGAAATAAACTATTTATTCAGAAAAGCGCGGTCAACGTTCAATTTAAGAAGGCAAAGAAAATATTATTTTAAAATTCAAAGCATTCTTGCGGAAGAATCGCCATACACTTTTTTATATATTCCGTATGCTATGCCCGTCGTGAAAAAGACGATAAAAGGCATCAAGCCTGCTCCTGCCGGAATAGGATACGATATAAGGAAATGGTATTATGCCGAATTTGCGGATTAATTTTAGAAAAATAAGACAAAGGTTAATCAAGCCGGAGGAAATCATAATGAAAAAAGAAACAAGGCTGACTCATCTCGACGAAAAAGGGATGCCTAAAATGGTTGATGTTTCCCCAAAAAAGAATACCGTAAGGGTCGCCGCCGCCCATGCAAAAGTATCTATGTCGGAAGAAGCGTTTAAGCTTGCCGTCGGCAAAGGCGGCAAAAAAGGAGACGCATTAGGAACGGCAAAAATTGCGGGAATTATGGCGGCAAAAAAAACTTCCGAATTAATCCCTTTATGCCATCCTTTGAATATTGAAAGCTGCGATATTGCTTTTAAGCCGGACGCAAATGAAAATTCTATAACTATAATTTCTACGGTTAAAATATCCGGCAAGACCGGAGTGGAAATGGAAAGCTTGACGTCGGCGTCTGTAGCGGCGTTAACCGTTTACGATATGTTAAAAGCCGTAGATAAATCTATAGAAATATCCGAAATTTATCTGATAAGCAAAGAAGGCGGAAAAAGCGGGCGGTATAAAAGATAAAATTTTATTGCAAATTTTAAAGGTTTATCCTATAATATTTAAAAACTGCATTCCTAAAAAAAGACTATAAAATAGAGGTTATAAATGTTAAAACATGACGTTATTATCGTCGGCGCCGGACTTGCGGGATTAAGAGCCGCCGTCGAACTTAGAAGGAAAGGGATAGACGCGGTAATAGTGAGCAAAGTTTACCCTACGAGGTCGCATTCCGGAGCGGCTCAGGGAGGAGTTAACGCCGCATTCGACGAAAACGATTCGTGGGAATCCCATTTCTTCGATACGGTTAAAGGCAGCGATTATCTCGGCGATCAGGATGCGATAGAAATTTTGACGAGCGAAGCTCCCGCCAACATACTCGACCTTCAGAAGATGGGGGTGGTATTCAATAGAAACGATAAGGGAGGCATTGCACAGAGGCCTTTCGGCGGACAGAGTTTTCCCCGCTCCTGCTATTATGCCGACGCGGTAGGGCATATGATGCTGCACGGACTTTTCGACAATGTCCTTAAATATAAAACAAAAATTCTTTATGAATATTTCGTCACCAGTTTGGTTACCGATAACGGAAAGGTCAGCGGAGTAGTCGCTTACGATATTAAAAACGGAAAGTTTGAAGGTATTGCCGCAAAAGCCGTATTGTTTGCTACCGGCGGTTACGGGCAGGTATATTCTTCCAATACGAACGCTCTCATAAATACGGGAGACGGTATGGCCGTTTCTATAAAAGCGGGCGTTCCTTTAATGGATATGGAATTCGTGCAGTTTCATCCTACGACTCTTAAAAGTACCGGAATATTGGTTACCGAAGGCGCGAGGGGAGAGGGCGCTTATCTTCTTAATTCTCTTGGCGTCAGGTTTATGTCTAAATATGCTCCCAAGGCTATGGAGCTTGCCCCCAGAGACGTCGTGGCCAGGGCGGAACAGACTGAAATTAACGAAGGAAGAGGAGTTGACGGCGCGATACTTTTAGACGTCAGGCATTTAGGCAAAGAAAGGATAATGGAAAGGCTTCCCCAAATAATGCAGTTATCCATCGATTTCGAAGGCGTCAATCCAATTTACGAACCGATTCCTATCAGACCAGGAGCCCACTATTCCATGGGCGGCATTAAAACCGATTATAACGGCAGGACGGTAATCGAAGGCTATTATTCGGCGGGAGAATCTGCCTGCGTCAGCGTACACGGGGCAAACAGACTTGGAGGCAATTCTCTTCTGGATACCGTGGTATTCGGAAGAAGAGCCGGAATCGATATAGCCGAATATTTAAAAACCGCAGGCGAAAGAAAATTCGATGAATCGACTGTCAAAAGAGACGAGGAGGCTTTTGAAAAGCTTAAAAAATCTTCAGGAAAAGAGAGACACGGTTTGTTAAAATCGGAACTTCAGGAAGAAATGAGAGCAGACGTAGGCGTTTTCAGGGAAGAAAATGCAATGAAAAAAGCTCTAGAAAAAATTATAGAGCTTAAAGAACGCGCAAAAAACATAGGCATAGACGATAAATCCAAAACGTTTAATACCGATATAGTCGAGGCATTCGAGTTTAATAATATACTGCTGATAGCCGAAGTTATCGCGAGAGGAGCAATTTTAAGAAAAGAATCGAGAGGCGCGCATTACAGAACGGATTTTCCGGAAAGAGACGACGAAAACTGGCTTAAGCATACATTAGCTACTTTAGACGGCAAAGAGAATATAAAATTCGATTTTTCCGAAGTTGCCGTGACGAAATTTAAACCTCAGCCGAGGACGTATTAAATAGAAAGGGGAAATATAATGGAATTTAAGATTAGGGCATACAGATTTAATCCCGATACCGACGAAAAACCGTATTACAAAGAATATACGGTTGAAGATTATCCGGGCATGACCGTATTAAACGCTTTAATAAAAGTCAAATCCGAATTGGACGGGACTTTGAGTTTCAGAAGGTCGTGCAGAAGCGCTATATGCGGTTCATGCGCCATGAAGATAAACGGCATATCCAAACTCGCCTGTAAAACTCAGGTTAGCCCCGAAATTGAAAAATTCGGCATAATTAATGTAGAGCCTCTTGCAAATATGCCGGTTATACGCGACCTTATAGTCGAACAGGAGAGTTTTTTCGATAAAATCAAAGAAATCAAACCCTATCTTCTGGGACAGAGGGAAGACGAGGGGCACGATAATTTTCATGCATTGAAAGAAGGCGAGAAAATAAGCCAGCCTGTATATTATAAATATGAATTTCAAAATCTGACGGGAAATAACGACACTCCAAACTGCATTTTATGCGAGTGCTGTTATTCCGAATGCGGAGGAGTGGTCGGCAACCCCAGATATTTAGGCCCCGCCGCCTTAGCCAAACTATACAGATACTGCGAAGACCCTAGAGACAACGACAAAAACGGCTCCCGTTTAGTTAACGGTTCAAAACCGGACGGAATGTGGGATTGCGTACACTGCCAGTCATGCGAAGAATTTTGCCCGAAAGGTATTTCGCCCGTAAAATCTATAGTTAAACTTCACGAAAGAACTATTAAGAATTCTATAACATTTTCCGCGGGTTCAAAACATGTCGTTTCCATAGCCAAGTCTATCGGGGAAACCGGCAGGCTCGACGAAATAAAGGTTGCATTCGATTCCGGCGGAATATCCGGACTTATAAACGATTTGCCTATGGCTTTCGGCGCCGGACTAAAAGGGAAAATTCCTCCCCTGAGGCTTAAATTAATAAAAGATATGGACGATATAAGGCTTGCATACAAAGAATTAGATCTGGAGGAAAAATAATGATTACCTATGCTTACTATCCGGGCTGCGTAGCTCAGGAAAGCGGTAAGGAACTGGATAATGCAACTAAATTTATAGCAGATAAATTAGGTATAAATTTAATTCCTATGCCGGAAGCTTCCTGTTGCGGCGGAGGCGTAATCGACGGATTCGATAAAAATTTAAAACTTTTCATCAACGGGAGAACCCTTGCGTTAGCCGAAAAAGACGGACTCGATATAATGACGATTTGCAATACCTGCACTTTAACGCTTAGCGAGGTGAACGAAGAGCTTATAAACAATCCCGAGTCTTTAGAAAAAACTAATGAATATCTTGCTAAAATAGGGCTTAAATATTCCGGAAAAGTTAAAGTAAAACATATTTTATATGCCGTCAGGGACGATATAGGCTTGGATAAGCTTAAAGAAAAAGCCGTAAAAAGCCTCAAGGGAATCAACATCGCTCCGTTTTACGGATGCCATATATTGAGGCCTTCCAGCGCGGTCAAGTTCGACGACGTAGAAAATCCTCAGGGATTTGAAGAACTAATAAAGGCGTTAGGCGGCGAACCCGTATCGTACGGGCGCAGGACAAAATGCTGCGGTTTTCAGACGATACTCGTAAACGAGGCTACCTCTACGTCTTTAGCCGGAAATGCTATTTTCGAAGCCCAGGAAAAAAATGCGGACGTAATGGTTACCCCATGCCCTTTATGCCATTTAAGCCTCGATACTTATCAGACGGTTGCGGCAAAAAGCATAAATAAAAAATTGTCTCTGCCGATACTGCATCTTCCTCAGCTGATAGGCATAGCATTAGGCGGAGATTATGCCGAAATGGGTTTTTCGAGGCATAATGTGTCTCTCAGAGGTATAATGGCGAAAGTCAGGCAGAACGAAATCTAAAAAATATAAAATAAAATAAGGGGAAGGTTAAGATGTCGGACAATATAAATTTAGTTCTTAAAGCGCTTAAGGGTCTTTCTATTCTTGCACAGGAGAAATTAGACGATTACGTCGATATATCGGATGAAGAAAGCAGGGAAGCGGCAGACCAGATTATAGAAACCGTAAAATACGAATCCGGCGTTATCTTTAAATCCATTAAGGAAAAGGTAGCCGATATTTTATTAGATGAAATGAATTTTGCCTCGACTTACGATATAGAAGAACTGACCAAAAAAATTCAGAAATTGGAAGCTAAAGTAGAGGAGCTGTCGAAAAATACTAAATAATTGAATTAATATTTTTTGTACTCTATTATAATTTCCACGTTGGATTTTATTCCGAATCTTTCCTTTATGCTGTTTCTTAAGAATTTTATATCTACCATTGTAAAGATTTTTCCTTTATTGCCGGTAAATAATATAAAAGTCGGGATTTCCTCCCCTTCTTTCTGAACGCCGTATGTTATATATTTATATAATCTTCCGGCATTATTGTCCGTTTTCGCTTCTTCTATAAATTTATTCAAGTCTTTCTTTTTAATTTTTATTCTTTTTGAATGATAAATTTCTATAGCCAAATCTAATATTTTATATAAATTTTTATTTATCTTGGAGGATATATAAACGAAAGGAGTTTCATGAAATTCTTTCAGCCTGAATTTAATCTCTTTTTTTAAATTAAAGCTGGCATCCTCCGCATCTTTATCTTTCAAGTCCCACTTCGTAAAAGCAATTATAAAAGGTTTTTTGTCTAGCGTAACCTTTTTTAAAAGCGAAAGGTCTTCATGCGATATTTCCGAATTGACGTCTATAAAAACGATAACGACGTCGGCCCTTTTTATCTGCTCCATGCTCTGTTTTTGAAAAGCAGAAGAATTTGCGTCTAATCTGGATTTTTTTCTGATACCGGCGGTATCGACAAGGGTTATGGCGTGTTCTTTATATCGGATGTACGTATCTATAGAGTCTCTTGTCGTACCCGGTTTCTGGTCAGTAAAAAGCAAATCTTCCTTTAAAATAGAGTTAATATAAGTAGATTTGCCGCTGTTAGGCCTTCCTATAATCGCAATTTTAAAGCCTGTTTCTTCATTTTTCTTTAAAGGTTTCGTAGGCTTTTTTAAATTTATTTCGTCTGTTATTTCTTCGATAATATCGTCAATTCCCATTCCGGTTTCGGCGCTTGCGGCAACTATTTTTTTTATGCCCATGCCGGAAAATTCGGCTATTGCGTTTTGTGTGTCTTTAGGGGAATCCACCTTGTTGATTATTAGGACAATGTTAGATTCGTTTTTAATTAAACGCAGAAAAATTTCCCTGTCTTCCGGTATAAATCCGCTTTTAAAATCGACCACGAATAAAACTATGCCGGCTTTTTTTGAATATTCAAAAACCTTTTCTTTTATTTTTTTTTCTGTTTCGTTTGCGGGAGAAACGTTAAATCCGCCGCTGTCGGAAATAAGAAAATCGGCGCCGCCGAAAGAAACTTTTTTAATATTCAAATCAAGCGTAGTTCCGGCTATTTTTGAAGACAATGCGGATGCCCCGCCGAGTATTTTATTAAATATGGTTGATTTGCCTACGTTAGGCCTGCCGATTAGCAGTACAAAAAAATCGTTATTTTTTATCATTTATTTTTTCCAAAAATTTTTTAAGGGCTTTTTTTGCGCCTTCCTGTTCCGCAATTTTTTTAGAGCGCCCTGTTCCGTAAGCGAAAATTTCTCCGTTTATTTTTACGCAAATCGTAAAAACGACATTATGCACCGGTCCTTCTTTTTTAACCGTGCGGTATTCGGGAGTAGCCCCCGATTCTTTCTGGAGAAGCTCCTGAAGATTCGTTTTGAAATCCGTATTTTCAGAAATTGTCTTGCGAATATCCGGAATAAATTTATGTATATGCGACAGCAGGATATCTTGCGCTTTTTTATAAGACGAGTCTAAGAGCACGGCTCCTATAACCGCTTCGTAAACATTGCTTATTATCCTTTTATTTATACCGTTAGAACCTTTACCCGCTATCCCATTGTCCCGTTCTTTTAAAATAAATTCGGAAATATTAAGTTTTTCGGCTATACCGCATAAAGCGTCTAATCTAACCAGCGCTGCTCTGTACCTCGAAAGTTCCCCCTCGTTTAAATCCTCAAAATTAGAATAAAGGTACTCGGCTACGATTGCTCCTATAACGGCATCCCCGAGAAATTCGAGCCTCTCGTAATTTTTTGCCTGATTTATAGATTTATGCGTAAAAGCAAGGTCTAACAATGTTTTATCTTTAAACGAATAACCTATTCTTTTTTCTATGATATTATAATCCATT
>JAKAKK010000064.1 GCA_021813525.1 bacterium | reverse complement strand
ATAAAGTCCAAAAATTGGTTGACGACGAAAAAATACATTCCTTCGAAACAAGGTTCGATCCGGGCGGAAACGGCATAAACGTTGCGAGGGCATTTAAAAGGCTTAAGGTAAAAGCATCCACATGCTGTGTTTTAGCCGGAAAAATCGGGTCGCTGATTTCCGATATTCTAACGGATGAGCTGGACGACCCGCATTTTATATGGGAAGAAGGAGAGACGAGAATAAATTGCGTTATTCAGCAAAGCGACCCAGTTTCCCAATATGAAATAAACGGAATGGGACCAGCTATGGGTTTTTCGGTTCTGGATAAATTAGAGAATGACCTTTATGCTTATTCAAAAGACGGCTTTGCCGTGCTGACCGGTTCGCCGCCGTTGAATATTACCCACGATATATATAATATATTATGCGCCCGCCTGAAAAGCGCGGGGATAAAATGCCTCGTCGATGCGGACGGCGCTTTATTGGCAAGCGCCGTTAAATCGAAGCCGTTTATAATCAAACCGAATATCCATGAGCTTGAAAGATTAGTCAAAAGAAAACTGCCGTCAAATCTTGAAATTGCTTCAGCCGCCGCGGATATTTGCAGTTACGGCATCGAATATGTATTTATATCGCTTGGACATAAAGGGGCTATCCTTGCGTCGAAAGAAGGAATTTTTTACGGTTCCGCTCCTGAAGTTCCAGTGGTTTCAAGAGTCGGAGCCGGAGATTCCATGGTAGCGGGTATTTTAAGCGCCGTTGCAAGCGGAAAAAGTCCGGAAGACGCTTTAAGGCTCGGAATAGCATGCGGCTCGGCAACGGTTCAGATGCCGGGAACTGAGCTTTTTACGATGGATTTGGTAAACGATATTATAAATAAAATTAAAATAGAAAAAATAAATATTTAGGAAGAAACAGATTTTTTTAAGCGAACCGGCGGAATTGCAAACCATGCGATAAAAACTGCCAGACCGAATATTATATATATCGCGTTGAACAGCCATATAGGGAAATTATAATATAAAACCTTATCGACCATTCCAGCAATAAAAGGCATAGAACTATGTTTTATGCGGTCTAACGACATTAGCTTATATTCAAGCCATGTTAAGGGGCATTCCGCGTTAAAAATAGATTCTATTGCGACTATACCAATCATTAAAAGATGAATCAATCTGAATGCAAAATTTCTTATCCACCTCCAGCGGGCAAAAAAACCTATAATGATTAAGAAAAAACCTATAACGACAATAAGCGCATATATAAGATGAATAACATATACCGCAGATATTGCTACCGAGTATAAGGATGCTTCCATAATGGACTCCGCCGCAGGTTTTATTATGCATTAATTTGTATTAATAAGGATATATTAATATTATATAACTATTTTGCCTTGATAAAATTAATTTTCGATAAAGCCGGCGGTTTTGCGTGCCCGGTTATTTGTTGCATACCGGCCGCATCTGTAATATAATTAAAAAAGTTAAAATAAAATTAATTGCTCCATATAATACATACGACATATAGGTTTTTATATGAAAAAGTTTTTTGTCGGCATTTTTATTTTTACGGTTTTAGTTAAACTTATTATGCCTCTATCCGTTTATGCCGAAACTTTAACTTATTTTTCTCCTCAAAGCAATCTTCAGAACATCGATATCCATTGGCTTAATAAATCGTTAAAAGCCAAACGGCTTTATATCGCAATGTACTCCTTTACCGACTATAAGATTGCAAAAGATTTGATATGCCTTGCCCGCAGAGGCGTTAAGATTTACTTATACAGGGACGACAAGCAGATGAAGGTTCGAACCGACAGAACATATATGCTTAAAAACGCAAGAAATATTTATATTAAAGCTAAAAGAGACGGGGGGTTCTGGAATATTATGCACGATAAGATATTTATAATACCCGGCGTTGTTTTTAGAGAAGGTTCGGCAAACTGGTCTCCTTCCGCGGAAGGAGCATCCTGTTACGGTTATAAATGCGGGCCGCAGGAAAATCAGGATAATAACGCGACTTATATTACGAACAAAAGAGAAATCTATATCGCATTGCATAATTTTTATCGTATCTGGAATAGAAAATCCAATATTAACGTTAATTAAATGAAAAGCGAAATAAATTTAAAATTAAGGGGATAATTTAATGATAGTTGTTACCGGAGGAGCCGGCTTTATAGGCTCGAATATCGTAGAAGCGCTGAATAAAAGAGGCGAAACGAATATCCTTGTCGTCGATAATTTAACAAATGGCAGGAAAATGCACAATCTTTCGGACCTCGATATTTTAGACTACATGGACAGGGACGATTTTCTGGCTAACGTTAAATCAGGTCTGGATTTCGGAAGCATATCCGCCGTATTTCATGAAGGAGCATGCTCTTCTACCACTGAATGGGACGGAAAATTCATAATGAGAAACAACTTCGAATATTCCAAGGAGTTATTGAAATGGTGCCAAGAAATAGGCGCCCAATTTATTTATGCTTCGTCGGCTTCGGTTTACGGACTCGGCAAAAAGGGATTTGTTGAAAAAAGGGAATGCGAACTTCCGATTAATATGTACGCTTATTCAAAATTCCAGTTCGACCAGTATGTTAGAAGCATTATAAAAAGGGCTAAATATCAAATTGCGGGATTCAGGTATTTTAACGTTTACGGTCCGAGGGAGTCGCATAAAGGCCCAATGTCCAGCGTAGCTTTTCATTTTAACAGCCAGATAGCCGCCGCCGGAAAAGCAAGGCTTTTCGAAGGAACGGCGGGTTACGGAAACGGCGGGCAGAGGCGGGATTTTATTTATGCGGAAGACTGCGCCAAAGTCAATCTATGGTTCATGGATAATCCTTCCAAATCCGGCATATTTAATCTCGGAACGGGTAAAGCAAGGTCGTTTAACGATGTAGCAAACGCCGTAATAAAATATCTCGGAAAAGGTTCGATAGAATATATTCCTTTTCCCGAACATCTTAAAGGCGCTTATCAAAGTTTCACGGAGGCCGATATAGCCGCCCTGCGAGGTATCGGATACGACGAAAGCTTTATTTCCGTCGAAGAAGGGGTTAAAAAGTATTTAGATTGGCTTAACGGATAATATAAGTCGGCGCCATATTTTTTAAAGTATCCAAATCTATTTTATGCTCTTTATCGCCGCCCGGCGTTTCGACGATGAGCGGAATTTTTTTTAGCCTTGCATCGTTTACTATAAACCTGAAAGCATCCAGCCCTATATAACCTTTTCCAATAGGGGCGTGCCTGTCCACTTTAGAGCCGAGGGGCTTCAGCGAATCGTTAAGGTGAAAGGCGCATAATTTCCCTATGCCTATAATTTTATCGAAATTTTTCATAAATTCATTATAATCCGCAAAAGTTCTTATATCGTATCCCGCGGCAAATATATGGCACGTATCTATGCAGACCCCAAGCCTTTCGGGGTATCCGGTCAATTTAATTATTTTTGCGATATGCTCTAATTTATATCCTATTTGATTTCCCTGCCCCGCGGTGGTTTCCAGAGTTAAAAAAACATTTTTGAATTCCGCCGTTATACGCATAACCGCATCCAAATTAGAGGCGATTTGTTTTATAGTTTCTTCCACGGTTAAATTTTTATTCGACCCGGGATGAAATATTAAATATTTAATGCCGAGCAGACTGCATCTTTTAATTTCCGCAGTCATATCTTCTATAGATTTTTCTTTTATTATTTCGTCCGTGCTTCCAAGATTTACAAGATATGAAAGATGCGCCGCAACGGTTAACTTTTGGAGGGACGCGCACTTCCTAAAAGAAGCCGCTTCGTTAAAATCCGGTTCTTTAGCCTGCCATCGCAACTGGCTCTTCGTAAATATTTGAATAGCATTGGATCCGGTATTTTTTGCGGACAGGCAGGCATTTTTCAGTCCTCCTGAAATAGAAACATGGGCGCCTAATAATATTTTCATAATATAATATATATTATACCGCAGAGCCGAATTATTTTAATATGATATAATTAATATACGCCTTGCAAAATAAATAAAATATTTAAATTATGGAGGTAATATTATGAAAGGAAACGAAGAAGTTCTTAAAAGGCTTAATTTAAGGCTGGCGGAAGAATTAACCGCTATAAACCAATATATGGTTCATTCCGAAATGTTCGACAACTGGGGTTACGACGAACTCCATAAAGAGGTGGAAAAAAGAGCCATAGACGAAATGAAGCATGCCGAAAAATTAATCGGCAGAATATTATTTCTTGAAGGAATACCGATAGTTTCTAATTACAACAAAATGTATATAGGCTCTACGGTCGAATTGATGCATAAAAACGATAGAAAATCTGAGGAAGACGCCATTAAAGCCTATAACGAAGACATAAAGTTTGCCTCCGAAATAAAAGACAACGGAACAAAAGATATGATTCAATCTATTCTGGACGATGAAGAGGCGCATATCGACAGGCTCGAAGGATATCTTGACCAGATAGAGCAGATGGGGCTTCCGGTATATCTTTC
>JAKAKK010000009.1 GCA_021813525.1 bacterium | reverse complement strand
GAACGAATTTTATAATTCGCTCAACGACGATTTTAACACCGCTAAGGCTGTATCGGTCATATTCGACCTCGTAAGAAAAACAAATAAAATAATTAACGATTCCATGGCGCAAAGTTTTATAAATTCGGAAGATGCGTTATTTTTAGATTCTGCCGCGGCGTTTATCAAAGAATCGCTTACAGGCATATTCGGGCTTTTAAACGAAGACCCCAAGAGGTTTATCGAGTCCAATTCTGCGGATATTGCGGCGGACGGCGGCGGCGAAGTTTTAATAAGCGGGGAAGAGATAAAAAAACTTATAGACGAACGAAACGAATTCAGGAAAAACAAAGACTACGGTTCGGCGGACGGAATCAGGAAGCTCCTTCTCGAAAAGGGAGTCGTATTGGAAGATACCGGATTCGGAACTACTTATAAATTTACCGGGACGAAACGGCAGTAATTAAATTAACGCAAAAAAAATAAAACAGGGGTTAAATTAATTATGAACGTTAAGGAAATGGCGGAAGAATTTCTTGTATGCCCGAAATGCCGCGGCAGCCTCGTTTATAAAGAGCTTAAAGAAAAAGAAATGCTTATCTGCAAAAATTGCAGGGTTTATTACCCGGTCGAAGACGAAATCCCGATTCTCCTGACGGAAGATGCAAAAAATATTGACGAAGCCGGTATAAATATAGACGAACTTTAATGAAAATATTTTCAAAATTAAAGCAGTTTCTTTATTTAAACAAATATTTTTTGGCCAGGGCGCAAAAATATTCTCCGGAGACGTACGTAGCGGGTGATTCCGCAAGACCCAAAAGGATATGGCTTTATGCCGAATCTCTCGGAGAATTCAGGCTTGCCGCCCGCATAACTGATATTATAAAGTCTGCATTATCCGAAAAAAATGCCGCGCCCCCGGTTTTTTTTATTAGTTTTAAAACGTTTTCGGCGCTGTCTCTCGCGCAAAATAATAAAGACGGCGGAATATTATATTTTTTTTATCCTTTTCCGGGATTGAGGACGATTTTTAAAAAATACGCATCCGCAGTAAAACCGGATTACTTTATCTCCGTCCAGCATCCGGTTTCCAAAAAATTAGTCAAGGAACTTTTGAACCCGGCTTTTGGGACAAAATTGATTTTTATGGGAATAAGTCCCTCAGGTTTAAAAAAGATGGATATAAAATACGGAGAACGGGAAATTCCCGCCGGTTTTTCTTTGTCTGCGGCGGTTTCCGGCGTTTCCGGCGCCGAAACGGTAGAATTAAATATCCTCCCGCTGTCTTTAAAGTACGCATCCTGCTTTGAAGCAGTCGAAGATAGTAATGATTACGGGCAGCCATTGCCGGCGCAGAGAATCAATCCCGCCATAGTAATATCTTTTGTTTCAGTTCACAAAAAAGAATCCGGCTTTATTTTAAAACTTTTGAGAGAAATTATTTCGGACGAAAGCTTGAGGCAAAAATTTAGTTTAAAATTTATTTTTGTTCCAAGAAATATAAAAAATTCGCGCAGGCTCTTTAAGGAGGCGTCTAAAATAGGCTTAAATCCGCTTTATTACCGCGGAAAAGGCGAAAATACTAACGGAGAAAACAAAGAAAAAAAAGAAAACAAAGGCGGGTTTGAAGATTTTTTTGAATCCGGCGGGAACGGTTTCGGCGGAGGAGTTAAATCCTTAATAGTCGATAAATACGGGATACTGGATGAGATATATCCCGTTTCGGACATAGTTTACGTAGGCAAAAGTTTATTCAAAAGCGAACAAGGCGGTCATAACGTTTTGGAGCCGGCCTCATACGGCAAAACAGTCGTAACCGGTTCATATGCCGTAAATTTTAAGGATATAATAAGCGAAATGGTCCGCTTCGATGCAATAACCGAGACGGACGAAAAAAACTTCAGGGATATTTTGATAAAATTAATCAAAGATGAAAAACTCAGGAGCGGAACCGGAAAAAACGGGTTAAAATTCTGCCTTCAAAAAAAGGAAGAATTTGAAACCTATTTTAAAAATTATTTAACGGAAATAGTTGTATTATAATACGGGGCAGAATTCAATTCTGACCCGTCACAAATCGGAAAATGTATTCGGGGCAGAATTCAATTCTGACCCCGTCACAAATTGGAAACGAATAGGAAACTAAATTTATGAACATTGCCGTCTTTATCTTATCTTCAAGGCTGTTTTTAGTTTTTGCGGCGCTTTTGATACTGTTTATTTATTTGAGGATAAAATTTTTTAAATTAAAAATAGATTTTATAAGCGGCAAAAACGAAAACCTCCCCGCCCCGAAACTTTTTGAGATAAACGGGATAATTCATTTTCATACCGTATATTCGGACGGCTCAGGACGCATAGAAGACCTCATAGAAACTGCTAAAAAACTTAAAGCGGACTTTCTCGTTTCCTCCGACCATAACACGCTTAAGCCTAAATCGGAAGGACTCGAAGGTTATTACGGAGGGCTTTTATATTTTGCCGCGGAAGAGATAAATACGGAATTCGGACATCTTCTTGCGCTCGGAATAGAAAAAGAGATAAAAAGAGGAAAATATAAAGAGATTTTATCGGATATTAAAATGCAGAACGGCGCCGCCGTCATATGTCATCCGTATAACTGGTGGACTCCGTGGAAAAATTTTAAAGTTAAAGGATACGACGGCATCGAAATTATAAATCTTGATTCGCAATGGAGGGGAATGAACCCTTTATATATAGTTGCGGTAATCCTGTCGTACCGTATAAATCCTTTCTATGCCCTGCATTTCTTATCGCATAAGCCGGTAAAGACGATAAAATTCTGGGACGGCGTCCAAAAGCACAAATCTATGAAGACGGGCATAGCGGCCGCTGACGCCCATTCAAACGTAAAATTAACGAAAAAGCGCAGAATTAAATTCCCTAAATATTCCGAACTTTTTTCCGTAGCCAGGACGCATATCCTTCTTGACGGCAGGCTGTCCGGAGATTTATCCGGGGACAAAAAGAAAATAACGGAAGCCGTGAAAAAAGGAAGGTGTTTTTTCTCCTTCGACCTGTTCGGAATTCCGAAAGGGTTTTATTACTATGCTTCTATCGGGGAAAAATATTATTTCAGCGGAGATTCGGCTGCCGGAGCTGCGCATATAGACAAAAACGGTAAAAATGTTATAATATATTCCGGAATCGATATAAATCCGAAAAAAAATCCGTATATAATAAATTTATTCTGTAACGGCAAAAAGATATTTTCTTCAAAAAACGGCGGACTGGTTTATGAAATAAAACCGGTCTCGGATATCCCGTCTTTTTACAGGGTCGAGATAGACGTTTATTTCGGGCGGAAAAAAATAACGTATCTTTATTCGAATAACATAGAAATTTATTAATTTATATTTATAAAATTATGAAAAATCTGCAGGGCGCAGATATCGAAAAATTAGACCGTGAATTCGTCTGGCACCCTTTTACGCAGATGTCGGACTGGGAAAAAGAGCGGAATATCCTTATAGAAAGAGGAGAAGGGGTTTACCTGTACGATATTTACGGAAACAAATATATCGACGGGGTGTCGTCTTTATGGGTAAACGTCCACGGACACAACAATCCGGAGCTTAACTCGGCGCTAAAGGAACAGCTCGATAAAATATCGCACAGCACTCTATTAGGGCTTGCAAACGTGCCGTCAGCGGTTCTCGCCGAAAAACTTATCGAAATCGCGCCTAAAAACCTTAAAAAAGTTTTTTATTCGGATTCCGGTTCTACTTCGGTCGAAATCGCGGTCAAGGTCGCTTTCCAATATTTCAGGCAAAAAGGTCCGGCGTATAAAAACAAGAAAAAAATTATCGCCGCTACGTCTGCTTATCACGGCGACACCTTGGGAAGCGTTTCGGTAGGGGGCATCGAACTTTTCCATTCCATTTACAAGCCGCTGCTCTTTGAAACGGTCAGGATTACTTATCCTTACTGCTATAGATGCCCTTTCAATCTTAAGCATCCAGATTGCGGGTTGTACTGCGCCAAAGAAGCCGAAAAAATAATAAAAGTCCATGCCGAGGAGTCCTGCGCGCTCATAATCGAACCTATGCTCCAGGGGGCTTCGGGAATGATAACAATGCCCGCGGGATATATGAAAAAAATAGAAAGGGCGTGCAAAGACAACGGCGTCCTTCTTATACTCGACGAAGTAGCCACCGGTTTCGGAAGAACTGGAAAAATGTTTGCCGCTTTCCACGAGGATATTTCGCCCGACGCTATGTGTATAGCAAAAGGCATAACGGGCGGTTATCTTCCTATGGCGGCTACGCTTTTCACTCAGGAAATTTACGACGGGTTTCTCGGAAACTATCAGGACAACAAAACTTTTTTTCACGGGCATACATATACCGGAAACCAGCTGGCATCCGCATGCGCCGTAAAATCGCTCGAAATGTTTAAAAAATACGGACTGCTTAATAAGATGAAACCCGTTATAGCCCGTTTTAACGAGCTCCTTAAAGACTTCGGACAGTTGGAAAACGTAGGAGACATAAGAAATATCGGTCTTACGGCGGGCATAGAATTAGTAAAAGACAAAGAAACCAAAGAGCCGTTTGAAGCCGGAAAGAGAATCGGACATAAGGTCGTTCTTAACGCGCGGGAAAGAGG
>JAKAKK010000071.1 GCA_021813525.1 bacterium | reverse complement strand
TATTCGAAGAAAACGGTTTTGAAATTAAAGCCTTAAAAAAAGTTCATCTTACTAAAAAACAGGCCGAAGGTTTTTATTATATTCATAAAGAAAGACCTTTTTTTAACAGCTTAGTCGCTTTTATGACGGAAGGTCCGATTATTCCGATGGTATTATCCTGCGAAAATGCTATATTAAAAAACAGGGATATAATGGGTGCAACAAATCCTAAAGACGCTAAAGACGGCACTATAAGAAAAATGTTTGCCGAAAGCATCGAAAGAAACGCGGTACACGGCTCTGACTCGATAGAATCTGCAAAATTTGAAATTTCGTATTTTTTTAATGTTTTCGAAATATTATAAAATTGTTTAAAAATATTGAAAAATAAAGATATCGCTTCTATTATAAATCTTCTTGCAAAAAATTACGGCGATTTAAAACCGTTTTTAAACTTCAACAATGCTTTTCAGCTTTTAATCGCCGTCGTCCTTTCCGCCCAGTGCACCGATAAAAGAGTTAATATAATAACGGACAAGCTTTTTAAGCTGTATTTTAAGCCTTCCGACCTCGCGGGAAAAAAAATTGAAGAATTCGAAGAAGAAATTAAAACATGCGGCATGTTTCGCAATAAAGCTAAAAATCTCATAGGGGCTTCAAAAATACTTGCGGAAAAATATAACGATACGGTTCCGGAAAGCTTTGACGCACTCGTATCACTTCCGGGCGTCGGAAGAAAATCGGCAAACGTCATACTGGGCACATATTTCAACGAAGCCCGTTTCCCGGTAGATACCCATGTTTTCCGCGTTGCTAACCGTATAGGGCTGGCAGATTCCGATACGCCGGAAAAAACAGAGGGCGACCTTACCAAAATAATACCTTCAAATCTGTGGATGAAAATGCACAGGTGGCTGATACACCACGGACGCACTTACTGCACCGCAAGAAATCCGAAATGCCCAGAATGTTTTTTAAGAAACTACTGCAAATATTATAAAAATTTAAAAAATAAACAAATGTGACATTAATCATAAAAAATTATAAATTTATTTGATAGAATATTATTCATTATGAGTCCTATAATAAGATACTTTACGGTGGCTTCCCTGCTTTACCTTGTACTGGGAACCGGTTTAGGTTTAGTTATGGCGCTGTATCCGCAGTCTATAGGATACCTGCTTTTAGCGCATGTTCATTTTCTTTTGCTTGGATTTATCGCTATGATGATTTATTCGGTCGGCTACCATGTCCTGCCCAGATTCAGCGGATTTAATCTATACAGCGAGTTTCTTATAACCGTTCAATTTTATCTGACTAATATCGGCTTAATCGGAATGGCTTTAACCTGGATTATTTTAAAAGATGCCGCATCGGGATTTTATCCGGTTTTAATCCTTAGTTCATTTGCGTTTATGGAGTTTATAGGAATTTGCATTTTTGTTTTTAATAATATTATGACATTGTCCGGCAAGGGCGGGAAAATGATGCCTTAATGTTCAGCCGTTTTATTTCAGACGCAAAATCTTATGTAGCTGTATTCCCAATCTAACGTTTAAACCGTCTTTTAAAATTTTTTCCGCCAGCTCTTTGGAATTCATAGAGCCTTCAGCCGCAGAAAATATCAGTTTACCGGTGTTAATTTTATTTATTTTTAAGAAATCTTTCGCGAAATCGTAATCTTCGTCGGTCCCTATAACAAACTTTACCTCGTCGGACATGCTTATATATTTTAAATTTTCGTAATTAAATTCTTTAGAAAAACCGCTGGAAGGACATTTAACGTCGATAATTTTAATAACTTTTTTGTGCACTTTTTTTAAACTTATCGTTCCGTTCGTTTCCAATAGAACGATATAATTTAATTTTATCAGTTCGCCGAACAGGTCGAACGCCTCTTTCTGAAGCAGGGGTTCGCCGCCGGTTATTTCCACGAGCTTTACATTATTGCCGCCCCCGATTGAATACAAAGCGCTTATTATTTCGCCGATGCTTAACGGGTTGGAGTTTTTAATATCTAAGGCGTCTTTAGTATCGCAGTAACCGCATTTGAGATTGCATCCCGCAAGCCTTACGAACTTGCACGGATACCCGGTAAAAGAGGATTCTCCTTGAATGCTGTAAAAGATATCGTTTACGTATAGCATAAAAGCAATTTGAATATTTTAATAAATTATTATATAATCAACTTTAAAGAGAGGCAAAAAATGTTTGGAATCGGAGCTCCCGAATTAATTATTATAGCCGTAATCGCATTGTTAATATTTGGACCGTCGAAACTGCCCGAACTGGGAAAAACCTTGGGCAAAGGTTTAAGGGAGTTTAGAAACGCTTCGTCCAATTTAAAAGACCAGATTAATCCGTTGAGCGGCAATTCCGCGGAACATACTCAAGCCGAAGCAAATAATCTTATCGAAAATAAAGAAGTAGGCAAAAAGAAGCAGGCAAAAAGAAAAACGGCTAATAAAACAAAGGCTTCCGATAACTCCGGTGAAAATCCCGCTAAGCCGAAAAAGCATAAAACCGCCGTAAAATCAACGGCTAAGAAAACGAAAGCCGCTAAACCGGAAAATTAAACGTCTAAGTTCACCACGTTCAGCGCATTATCTTCTATAAACTTCCGTCTCGGTTCCACCTTGTCTCCCATAAGAATATCGAACATTCCGTCTGCTTCTATAAGGTCGTTTATATTGACTTTTCTCAGCATCCTCGTTTCTTTGTTCATAGTCGTCTGCCAGAGCTGTTCGGGATTCATTTCTCCGAGTCCTTTATATCTTTGTATGGATATATTCTGGGGCGCCTTGGATTTAATAATATCGTAAAAATCGTTCATGCTTTTTGCTTCATATTTTTTAGAATCGGCAACTATTACTACGTTTGAAAGTTCTAAAGACTTTATTTCTTTATCTAAATTATAAATCGTTTTATAATCTACCGACTCTAAAAACCTTTTGTCTATGCAGGCTGAAGCGATAAAATTCTTAAATCTGATAATCAGTTTATTATAATCCTCAAAATCTTCATCGTTTTTTAAATCGGCTTCATATTCTTTATTTTTTAAAAAACCGACCAGGGCGTTTAATTTATCGGTTCCGCCTTCTTTTAAAAAGTCTTTGGACGTTATATCGCTATTCAGCAGATATTCCGTTATTGTTTCGCTTATATGCGTTTTATTTAATTTATTGATTAAACTTTTATAGCTTTTTATTTTATCTATCGATTCTTTAACCCATTTTTTATCTAAGATTACGTCGGCGGCATCATTCTGTTTTCTGTAAACGCTGAGAGAATTAAGAGATTCGTTTATAAGGAAAGCATCTAACGCTTCGTCGTCCTTAAGGTAAGATTCGCTGTTACCTCTTTTAACCCTGTAAAGAGGGGGCAGGGCTATGTATAGATAGCCGTTTTCTATAACTTCTTTCATATATCTGTAAAAGAACGTTAAAAGCAGTGCCCTGATATGGGAGCCGTCAACGTCGGCATCGGTCATTATAATTATTTTATGATATCTGAGTTTTTCGAGATTAAAAAAGCTTTCCTCTTTTTTTGAAGTTCCCGACGTGATGCCTCCGCCGAGCGCCGTAATTAATATCTTAATTTCATCCGAACCGAGCATTTTTTCAAGCCTGGCTTTTTCGACATTTAAAATTTTGCCTTTTAATGGAAGTATGGCCTGATATTTTCTGTCTCTTCCCTGCTTGGCGCTGCCTCCGGCGGAATCTCCTTCGACTATATATATTTCGCACTGGGACGGGTCTTTTTCCTGGCAGTCCGCCAATTTTCCCGGTAAAGACGAAAAGTCCAATAAGCTTTTTCTCCTTACGAGCTCCTTTGCTTTTCTTGCCGCTTCTCTGGCTCTTGCGGCATCTAAAGCTTTTTCGACTATAATTTTTGCGGTCTGAGGATTTTCATCGAAAAATTCGGTTAATTTTTCATTTACTAAAGATTCGACTACTCCTTTAATAAAACTATTGCCGAGCTTTGTTTTGGTCTGTCCTTCGAACTGGGGATTAGGCATTTTAACGCTGACTACGGCTATCAAGCCTTCTCTTACGTCGTCGCCGGATATCTGTATTGTTTCGTTGCGCTTGCCGCTCCTGTCTTTAAAATTATTCGCGTTAGAAATATAATAATTATTTATAACCCTCGTTAATGCGGATTTAAAACCTACTAAGTGGGTTCCGCCTTCCTTAGTATTTATGTTGTTCACATAGGAATATAATATTTCCGAATATCCGTCGTTATACTGGAGGGCTATATCCGTGATAACATCGTCTTTTTTTGCGGTTATAAAAATAGGCTCTTTAATAATGGCGTTTTTATTTTGATTTATATATTCTACAAAAGATTTAATGCCGCCGTCATATTTAAAATCATGCGATTTATTATTAATTTCGTCCGTTATATTAATATGTATTCCCGCATTCAGAAAAGCAAGCTCCCTTAATCTGTTAGATAAGATATCGAAATCGAAATTATTATATTCCATAATTTCATAGTCGGGAATAAATGTAATAGAAGTGCCTCTTTTATTCGTCTTTTCGCCTTTTTCAAGCCTTCCTAATGGTGTTCCCTTACTGTAGCTCTGCCTGTAAACGTATCCGTCGCGATAGATTTCCATATCTAATTTTTGAGACAAAGCATTTACGACGGAAATACCGACGCCGTGAAGGCCTCCCGACACTTTATACGATTTTTTATCGAACTTGCCGCCCGCATGAAGGACGGTGAGAACAACTTCGGCGGCGGAAACCCCTTGCGGCTGATGAATATCTACCGGGATGCCCCTTCCGTCGTCTTCTATGGTAATAGAACCGTTGATATTAATACGCACGAATATATTTTTACAATATCCTGCCAGCGCTTCGTCTATGCTGTTGTCAACCACCTCGTAAACTAAATGGTGCAGGCCTTCCAGTCCTGTTGAGCCTATATACATTCCCGGTAATTTTCTTACCGCTTCCAGACCTTCTAATACTTGAATGTCAGAACTTTTATATTCTTCTTCGCCGCTCATTCGCAAACCTCTTATTTTAATATTTAATTAATATCTCATCGGCATAAATACGCCTATAACCTGCATCGGCATAACTTTATTATCGCCGCCTCCCGATTCGTTTTCCGACATTACATAAGGTTCTATAACGAAAGGGGTATAAATAGTATTAAACCTGACGCTTAAGTTATTTTCGGAGATATTTGAAATAAAATCCATAATATATCTCGAATTTAATTTAATGCTTATCGGTTCGCCTTTATAATTAATTTCTAACTCGTCGCTGCCTTCTCCTATGTTTGTATTAACCGTTTTAATTAACAGATTATTTTCGCTGAAACTCAATTCTATCGAATGGCTTTTTTCTTCGGCAAGCAATGAAACCATTTTAATAGAATTATAAAAATTTTTCGTGTTAATTATTGAAGTTTTATAACCGTCTTTAGGAAGGACGGTATTATAATCCGGAAATTTTCCTTCAATCAGCCTCGATATAAGCTTGGTATTTTTATTAAAATTATCCGATTGTTTTTCAAATTCAAAAATTACGTTATTTGAATTTATTAAAATTTTTATAAAACCGTCTTTGTCTAATTTTAAAACTTCGGTTAAAATTTTCTTAGGAATTATAACGCCTGTTTTTAATAAATCATAAATCCCGCCGTTTTTTTCCCCGTTATAATTAATTTCGGATTGGGTTAAAGCTAATCTATGCCCGTCGGTTGCAACTAATCTAAGATAATCTTTGCCGTCTAATTCTTCTAAAACAAAATAAACTCCGGTAAGATTTCTTTTCGTATCTTCCGATGCCGCCGTTGAAAGTATTACTTTACTGATAAGCGTTTTAAAAGTTTTCAATTCGATATTAAAATTATCCTCGGATTCGAAATCTATAATAGTGGGATAATCGCTTGCCGGAACGGTGGTTAATTTAAAAACGGTTTTTTTGTAGCTTATAGTAACGACCCCGGCTTCATTTTCAATAAATTTTATAAATAAATCTTCGTCCCCTTTTTCTTTATTTTCAGGAAATTCTTTTATAATATTGTATATTTTTTTTGAATTTACGGTCGTTTTACCTTCGGATATAATTTCGGCGCCGCAGTATGTTACTATACTGATTTCTAAATCGGTCGCGCTTATTTTAATAAAATTATTTTCTACGCTTTCTATAAGCAGATTGGAAATTATCGGCATCGAGCCTTTTTTTTCGGAAGCGCCCTGAACCGCCGACAGGCAATTTAAAAAAAATTGCTTTTTAATTTTAAAATTCAACATAATTAACCGAGCCTTTTATTATTTATTAATTAATTTTAAAAACATTAACAGTAATAGTAGCGTTTAAAAAGTTTATAAATACTTAAGTAATTATAATTATAAATATATTTATAATTATAAACCTGTGCGATTTTATTGTATATTTTTAATAAAATTGTTTAATTCTTTTTATATAAAAAATTAAACATAAATTATACATAGTTATGTATTATTTTTTTATCATCTTAATAATGTTATTTAATATTTTTTCTAATTTTTCATTAGTTTCTAAATTCTTTTTAACTTTATTTACCGCATAAATTATAGAAGAATGGTCTTTACCGCCGAATTTATCGCCGATTTCCGGAAAAGATAACTCGGTATAATTTCTTATTAAATACATAGCAATCTGGCGGGGTTCCACAAATTCCTTTAATTTTTTATTCGATTTAATATCGCCGATTTTAATATTAAAATAATTACATACCGATTTTATAATATTTTCCGCCGTTATAACTTTTTCATTTTCTTTAAGTAAATTTGACGTCGCTTCTATTGCAAGGTCGATAGTAATAGGTTTTCCGGTAAAAGAGGAGTAGGCCGATATTTTAATCATCGCCCCTTCCAATTCTCTTATATTTGAACTGATTTTATTGGCTAAAAGGTTTAAAACGTCGTCAGGAAAATTAATATTATTCAATAAGGCTTTTTTCTTAAGAATTGCGACCCTGGTTTCAAAATCCGGCGGCTGAATATCCGCTATTAGCCCCCATTCGAATCTTGACCGTATCCTTTCTTCGAGGCTTACTATGTCTCTGGGTATTTTATCGCTCGATACCACTATCTGTTTTTGATTTTCATATAAGGCGTTAAAAGTATAAAAGAATTCTTCCTGGGTTCTTTCTTTTCCCGCGATAAATTGTATGTCGTCGATAAGCAGGACATCGACGTTTCTATATCTGTTTCTAAATTCGACCATTTTATCGTCCCTTATAGACGTTATCATTTCATTGGTAAATTTTTCGGACGAAACGAGATATACCGTTAAATTTTTTTCTTTTATTATCTTATTTGCTATAGCGTTAAGCAGGTGCGTCTTACCGAGTCCGACGTCGCTGTAAATAAACATAGGATTATACGTCTGTCCCGGCAGGTTGGCTACCGCAAAACTTGCGGCATGGGCAAATTGGTTGCCGGAGCCTATAACAAAGTTTTCAAAAGTATATTTCGAATTAACGTTAAGATAAGTTTTTTTAAGATTTTTTTTATTCTCGAAAATTTTTTCGGTATCCGCCGCTTTATTTAAAATATAACCACCCGAACCGTTATTTTTTATGTCGGGCGCAGAAACAGCGATATTGTTTTCTCCGGAACCGAAATTATCGGAGCTTTCGTTTATATTATAAATAAAATTGAGCTCCTCTTTATTGTTTAAATTTCTCCATATATTTAAAATAATTTCTTTATACGATTCATTGATAATGTCTTTAAAAAATTTATTGGGAACGGAAAATATCAAAGTATTATCGCTTAAACATATATCGGTAGGATTGAACCATATATTAAAATTGCTGGCGCCGATTTCTTTTTTTAATTCTTCAAGCAGAGGTTCTACTTTATCCATAAAATATATTTGAATTTTTATTAAAGACGGGAATATTAAAATTAAACAGAGTTGTCAACAATTGTTGATAACTCAAATTGTATAATAATTACAAGAACTTAAATTAAAAATTTTATAACAAATAGGCGCTGATTTGCCCATTATTTTTTTAAGATTTAAATTATAAAAAATCAGACAAATCAACATTATCAAATTTTTTAATATATTTCAATTAAATTTTATCAAAATATTTCTTGTAAAATCAATACGTTAATTAATAAAAGCTTTAATAAGCCTATATTTTATCATAGGTTAGGGTTAAATTGGAAATAAAAAAAGCTTGACATCTTAATGCTTATTTGCTTTAATAAAAATTTACCATAATTTTATTAATATTTAGTATGGAGCAAATCTTATGAAGCGCACATTTCAGCCGAGCAAGTTAAAAAGAAAAAGAACCCACGGTTTTTTGAGCAGAATGAGCACAAAGAACGGAAGGTTGGTTTTATCGAGACGCAGGAGAAAAGGACGTAAAATACTGGTTCCGATAATTAGTTCTAAATAAGTTTTATGCATTTAAGATGCCTGAAATAAATTTTAAATTAAACGAATTTTTAAAATTAAAAGATAAAGAATTTATAAATTATATCTTTAAGCAGGGAAATAAAAAACCTCAAAAAATTTCGGTCATATTTTACGTCGAATCCCCCCGGTTTAAATTTTTAATTACTTTTAAAAAAAAGCTTTTAAATTCGGTAAAACGTAATAAATTAAAAAGGCAGATTAAAGAATTTATAAGACTTAATCAGTATAATCTTAAAAAGATAGATTGCGCAATATTGATCGTAAAATTTCCCGCTTCCAGAATTCAGTTATTAAAAGAACTTGAATTTCTATTAACGCCATGAAGATTTTAAATAAATTTTTTATACTGCTGATAATTTCTTATAAAAAGTTTTTATCTCCGTTACTGCCTCAAAGTTGCAGGTTTTATCCTACCTGTTCGGAATATGCCGTCGAATGTTTCGAGTCGTTCGGTTTTATTAAGGCTTTGTCCATGTCTGTTTACAGGATTATCAGATGTAATCCCCTGTCTAAGGGCGGATTCGACCCTGTCCGCAGGCATCTGCATTAATCTAAATATTTATAATTATTGACGGGAGCGCCCTTAAGTCCGTTCCCGCAAAAAAAGGAGATTTTTTTGGAAAAAAGAATTATAGTAGCTTCTATCATATCGGTGCTATTAATTTTAGCATGGGGCTATTTTATGCCTCATCCCGCGCGGCAGACCGCCGTTAAAAAAGCCCCAATCCCCGTCCCCGTCAAGAATGTCGTCCTAAAAACCAAAATTATTCCTAAAAAACCGGGAAATTCCATAGAAGTATCGAAATCAGTCCAAAATATTAAAAACGTATCGTATGAGGGGGAAAAATTTTATGCGGCATTCGATAAGTCCGCGGGAGCAATTTCAAGTTTAAATCTTTTAAATTATTCTTATACGGAAAAAGATTTAAAAAATAAAGTCAACCTCGGCAATTCCAAAAATATTTCAGAAATGGTTAACTTTATTCCAGAAAACGCCGAAGTCCCCATGAAACTTACAAAGATAACTAAAGAAAACGGCACGATAAAATTTATTTACGACATAGGAAACAAGGCAATATTGACGAAAGAATATAAATTTTCAGACGGAAAATATCTTTTTACGGATGCGGTTTATATTAAAAATCTTACGAATAGAAGTTTTAATTTTAAAGGTTATTTTATTATCTCGGCAGGTTTAAAACCAGCTTCGGTCAAAAGTTCGGATTACGTCGATTTTGCCCCCGCGATTTACCTTAACAAAAGTTTGATTGTGCCTGCCGTTAACAATACGGCAAATTACAGCGGAAACATTTCATTTGCGGGCTTTAACTCTAAATATTTTTTGTTTTCCGCCGTATCTCCCGGGACCGATATATCGGTCAAAAAAAACGGCGATATTGTTTCTTTTGTAATTCCTAAAACAATATCGGTTCTTTCCGGAAAAACCGCCGTAAGCTCTTTAAAAATATACGGAGGACCGAAAAAGCTGTCCCTGCTTACGCCATTGAACCACAACCTTAATTCGACTTTAAGTTTCGGATTTTTCGGATTTTTTTCTATAATATTACTTCATATACTGGAGTTTTTTTACGGCTTTGTCCATAATTACGGCCTTGCCATAATACTTCTCGTTTTAGGCATAAGGATAGTATTTTATCCTCTTACTTATACGGGATTTAAATCGATGAAGCAGATGCAGAAATTAACCCCTAAAATTAACGAAATGCGGGAAAAATATAAAGACAATAAAGCCGAACTGAATAAAAAAATTATGGAGCTTTATAAAGAAAGCAAGGTAAATCCTTTCGGCGGCTGTCTTCCTATGCTGCTCCAAATCCCCGTCTTTTACGGATTATATCAGACGCTGTTAATGTCCATACAGCTCAGAAACGCACCGTTTATATTCTGGATACATAATCTTTCGGTTCAGGACCCGTATTATATTCTGCCTATTTTAATGGGTATATCCATGCTGATTTCACAAAAAATGAATCCTATGGTAGGAGACCCTACGCAGGCTAAAATTATGCTTATTCTTCCTATAGTTTTTACTTTTATTTTTATTCATTTTCCCGCAGGGCTTCTTTTATACTGGACGGTCAACAATATTTTAACCATTGCCCAGCAGTATATTATTAATAGAAAATTTGCATAATTCAGCTTTATGCCGCTATGTCTTCTTTAACATATGAAATAGATACGATTTGCGCTATTTCCTCCCCCGCAGGGGAGGGAGCGATTAGCATTATCAGGGCATCGGGCACAGACTGCCTGCATATACTGCAAAAAATTTTTAAGCCGTACCGCAAAGATTTTTCTAATATAAAACCCCGTTTTTTATATACGGGCCGCATTTTCGATTTCCAAACCGAATCGTTCGTCGACGAAGCGGTATGCGTTTTCATAAAAGGTCCGGATTCCTATACAGGTGAAGATATGTTTGAAATATATCCGCACGGAGGCGTGTTTAATACCAAATATATTCTTGAAATTATTTTAAAATCGGGAGCAAGGCATGCATACAACGGAGAATTTACAAAAAGAGCTTATTTAAACGATAAAATAAACCTTATAAAAGCCGAAGCCGTCCTGGAAATAATAAAGGCAAATTCTTTAAAAACGCTGGTTATTGCAAATAACGAACTGAGCGGGCTCTTAGAGAAAAAAATAAATAAAATAAAAGAAGATTATATTTATCTGCTTGCCTCCTTAGAAGCTTTAATCGATTTTCCCGAGGAAGAATTCGAAAATATTAATGCCGATTTTATAAAAAAGTCCGAAGAAGCGGCCGGGTTAATCGGAGGGCTTATAGAATCTTACGAGAATTACGAGCTGAACAAGCGCGGCTTCAGCGTAGTAATAGCCGGAGCGCCTAACGTTGGAAAGTCGAGCATATTAAACAGGCTCGTCGATAAAAAAAGAGCAATAGTTTCGGATACGCCCGGCACTACCAGGGATTATATCGAAGAAAACCTGTTTTTATCCAATAAGCCCGTTAAAATTATAGATACGGCCGGTTTGAGGGAAACGGAGAATGCGATAGAATATGAGGGCATAAAAGGGAGCTTTAATCAGATTAAAAATGCCGATGCCGTTTTATACGTTTTCGACGTTAACGATTTAGCGGGAAACGAAATTTTAAAAGATATATCGGAAGAAAAAAAGGATAATTTAATTCCGGTTATAAATAAATTGGATACTTTTAACGGAAAAGACTTAAGCATAATTGAAAAAAACGTGATGCGGACTTTCGGATTTACTAACAATCCGGTTTTTATAAGCGCCAAGACGGGCGACGGTTTTGAAGCGATGAAAAAGGCGGTGCACGATATCATTTTAAAAATCGAGGGCGGGGTTAAAGACGACGTCGGCATTACGACCTTAAGACAGAAAAATTTATTAGTAAAATCTTTAAATTTATTGGAAAACGCAAAAGAAAAGTTCATAGAAGGCCGTCCGCTCGAATTAATATCGATAGACATGAGAGACGGCATTAACGCTCTTGACGAAATTGTCGGCGGGGTAACCGGCGAAGACGTTCTGGATATGCTTTTCAAAGAATTTTGCATAGGCAAGTAGATATGATTAAACAATACGGCGATAATTTTTTTGACGTTATAGTAGTCGGCAGCGGCCATGCGGGAATCGAGGCATGCCTCGCATCTTCCCGAATGGGTTTAAAAACCGCCGCAATAACTATCAACATAGACAATATCGGGCAGATGTCCTGCAACCCCGCGATAGGAGGGCTTGCCAAGGGGCATCTCGTGCGCGAAATCGACGCTCTCGGCGGCGAGATGGGAAAGGCCATAGACAAAACCGGAATTCAGTTCAGAACCCTTAATACGAAAAAAGGCCCCGCGGTCAGGTCGTCCCGCGCCCAAGCCGATATGTTCCGCTATAAGACTTATATGAAAAAAGCTTTAGAATCTGCCGAAAATTTGACCATAATTCAGTCTATGGCAGATTCTCTGCTGGTAGATAACGGAAAAGCCGCAGGAGTCGTTTTGTGGACTGGCGAAGAGCTTTATTCCAACGCGGTTATTTTAACCACCGGAACTTTTTTAAGAGGGCTTGTGCATATCGGCCTTTTTAATTATAATGCCGGAAGAGCGGGGGATTTTGCTTCTAAAGACCTTTCTTTAAGCCTGCTCGAAAACGGTCTTGAGCTTGGAAGGCTTAAAACGGGAACGACTCCGAGATTAGACGGAAGAACCGTGGATTTTTCCGAGCTTGAAGAACAAAAAGGGGAAGACGATTTTATTCCTTTTTCAATAGCAGATAAAAATATATCTAACGAAATCAGCTGTTATATAACATATACAAATAAAAATACGCATAATATAATTTTAAACGATCTGGACAAGTCCCCGTTATACTGCGGAGTTATTAAAGGGGTCGGCCCCAGATACTGCCCTTCAATAGAAGATAAGGTCGTCAGGTTTAAAGAAAAAGAAAGGCACCAGATATTTTTAGAAAGGGAAAGCCTTGATTCCGTGGAATATTATCCCAACGGACTTTCGACGAGCCTGCCTTTGGAGACCCAGCTTAAATTCTTAAGGACGATAAAGGGGCTTGAAAACGTAAAAATAATGAGGCCGGGATATGCCATAGAATACGATTACGTTCTGCCCGACCAACTCAAACATTCCTTAGAAACTAAAAAGATAAGCGGGCTTTTTTTAGCAGGCCAGATTAACGGCACTTCGGGTTATGAAGAAGCCGCGGCCCAGGGGATTATTGCAGGAATTAACGCCTCCTTAAAGATTAAAGGCGAAAACCCTTTAATGCTTAGAAGAGACGAAGCGTATATAGGGGTTTTAATCGACGATTTGATTACGCTTGGAACAAGCGAACCTTACAGAATGTTTACTTCCCGCGCCGAATACAGGCTTTTATTGCGTGAAGACAACGCCGATTTCAGGCTTTGCGAATACGGAAAAAGAATAGGACTTCTCGATGAAGAAAGATATTCTATATACAAATCCAGGCTGGCGCAATTTAACGAATTAACGGCTTTTTTAAAAGCTTATGAAAACGGAAAATATTACGGCCTGTTAAAACGTCCGGATTTTTCTTTAGATGATAATGTTATTCCGGAATTTAAAAAAGAAATTGACCAATTCGATAAGGATATCATTAACAGGGTCCAGCTTTTTATTAAATATGAAGGTTATATCTGCAGGCAGAAAGACGAGATAGACAGATTAAAAAAATACGAGGACGTTAAATTAAAAGACGATGTCGATTTTAACGCAATCCCCGGCTTATCGCTCGAAGTAGTCGAAAAACTCAATAAAATCAGGCCGCGGACTATTGCGGAAGCGGGACGAATTTCGGGCATTACTCCCGCCGCCGTTGCAATTTTATTAATGAGATGCCGCAATTAGCCGAATTTAAATATGTTTCCCGTGAAACATTTTTCTTGACATATTTTTTTTAAAATAGCATACTTTTATTATTATATTTAATTATAATTTAACAGGAGATTATTTATGCGAAGTGAACCGGACAGTAGCAACTGTTATTTAAAAAAAACCGAAAACAGCTTTAACTCGTTATTAAAGAGTTTAATATTAAATAACGCAAATAAATTCTCTCCCGACAACCCCCTCTCCATTTAGCATTTTTAATATTCTTCTCTTTCGGATAAATAGTTAAAGCTATTTTTAAGAAGGAGACAGAAAATGCAAGATTATAAAGATAAACTTGAAAATCTTCCCGTAGATATAAAACTGAGAGCCGCGGACAGGCTTAAAATCCATCTTATGAGGCAGAAGTACGGATATTTTTCGCGTCTGTGCCTTTTAATGGCGCTGATAGGCCCGGGAATACTCGTTATGATTGCCGATAACGATGCAGGCGGCGTTATGACGTATGCCCAAACCGGCTCGATATTCGGAATCGGTTTTTTTATACCTTTTATGATAATAATGCTTCCGGTCGCCTATATCGTCCAGGAGATGACCGTAAGGCTCGGCGCCGTTACGCACAGAGGCCATGCCGAAATGATATGGAAAAGATACGGAAAATTCTGGGGTGCATTTTCCCTGATAGACCTTGTCGTTGCAAACGTGCTGACCTTAATAACGGAATTTATCGGAATAACCCTTGGAATGGAGGTTTTTGGAATATCTCCGATAGTTTCATCCGTAACCGCGATTGCCGTCATAGCTTCGATTCAGCTTTTTTTGCGCTATTTTACATGGGAGTGGATCAGCCTTAGCATTGCGGCCTTTAATTTGGTATTCGTTCCTTTAGTATTCTTTATTCCGCATCTTCACTGGGGAGAGGTAGCGAGAAGTTTTGGAACTTGGCATATACCGGGAGGGGTAACTTCCCTTTTTATATATGTCGTTCTGGCAAATCTGGGAACAACTATAGCGCCGTGGATGCTTTTTTTCCAACAGTCGTCGGTTGTCGATAAAGGACTTACCGTAAAAGATATAAGGGACGGACAGATAGATACCTTTATAGGCTCGTTTTTTATGGTTGTCGTAGCCATAGCGATTATACTGATAGCGGCTGGAACGGTTTTCGGTTTTACGCACGCTCCAAATTTAGACATTCAGACTATACTTTCCGCCATATCGGCAAAAATGGGACAGCTGGCGATGAAGCTTTTTGCCCTCGGTCTTGTAGAAGGAGGGCTTATCGCGGCAATTGCAATATCCGCAAGCACCTCATGGGCAATGGGCGAAGCGTTCGGATGGCCTAAGAGTATTAATATGCCTCCTTTGCAGGGCTGGAAGTTTTACATGCCCGGAATTATCAGCCTGTTAATTGCAGGCGGAATAGTTTTGATTCCGAAAGCTCCTCTCGGGTTTCTAAATTTAACCGTTCAGGTCGTCGCTACCATTTTTATGCCTGCGGCAATGATGTTTTTACTTCTGCTTTTGAACGATAAAGAGATAATGGGAGACCACATAAACAAGCCGTGGCAGAATATCTCGGCGTTTACCATAGTCGGATTTTTGATAATTATGAACGGAATATACGGATTGACGGTGGTTTTTCCGCATATATTCGGATAATATAATTCTTAAATTATGCGAGGCAAAAAATGAAAATAGAAGATAAGATTTCAAAAAAGGTAAATCTCGACGAGGACTGGGAAGATTTTATCAAAGAAGAAGGACTGGTGGATTATAACAAAATTCCGGTAGAAAGAGCCAGCGTTAAAGGGTGGGTTCAGATAGCTTTCTGGTTTTTAAGAATTTATATAGTCGTTATGATTATAATGGTAATAATAGGGTTTTCAAGAATTCATTAAAAAACGGGATAAATTATGGAAATAAAATACTCCGTCTGTCCTCACGACTGCCCCGACACATGCGCTTTGAAAGTGGAAATTCAGGCCGGTAAAATCGTAAAAGTAGCCGGAGACCCTTCTCATCCCGTAACGCGCGGTGTTATTTGCGAAAAAGTCAGGGCTTATCCGGAAAGGATTTATGGAAACCGCATACTTTATCCGATGCGCAGGACGGGGAAAAAGGGCGGCGGCGAATTTGAAAGAATAAGCTGGAGCGATGCCATAGATGAAATTGCCGGGCGTTGGGGAGAGCTTATCGATAAATGCGGTCCGGAAAGCATTATGCCATATTCTTACGGCGGAACTGAAGGAATAATCAACAAATCGAGTATGGATAGGCGCCTTTTTAATAAAATCGGCGCCACGGCTCTCGACCGCACTATCTGTTCGGCAGCCGGAAGCTTTGGCTACCAGCTGTCTTACGGCGTATCTAAAGGCGTAAATCCGTTAGACTCGGTTAATTCTAAATTATTAATATTCTGGGGAATAAACGCTTTAGAAACAAATATGCATCAGGCCGTAATTGCGGATGCCGCCCGCAAAAACGGGGCTAAAATAATAGCTATAGATGTTCACAGGAACAAAACCGCAAAGTGGGCGGACGATTTCTATATGCTCCTGCCCGGCTCGGACGGTGCGCTTGCTCTTGGAATAGCCCATATTATATTAAGAGATAATTTAGAAAATAAGGCATTTTTAGAAAAATATTCTTTCGGATTCGACGAATTCCGCAAAAAGGCGATGGAATATCCGCCCGATAGAGTCGCGGGCATTACCGGTCTTTCAAAAGAGCGCATAGAGTATTTAGCAAAACTTTACGCAGAAACTAAACCCTCTTTCTTAAGAATAGGAAACGGACTTCAGCATCACAAAAACGGCGGCATAAATACTTGGTTGATTTCTTTACTGCCGGTTTTAACGGGGGCATGGTCGGATAAAGGCGGAGGCGCGCTAAAATCTAATTCGGGGTATTTTCCGTTAAACGAGGAAGCTTTAAAAAGGCCGGATTTAATTAAAAAACCGGGCAGGACGGTAAATATGGTTCAACTTGGAAAAGCTTTATGCGAACTTGACCCGCCCCTAATGTCCCTATATGTTTATAACAGCAATCCCGCAGTAGTAGCCCCTAACCAGAACTATGTAATTAGAGGGCTTGCAAGGGAAGACCTTTTTACCGTCGTTCACGAACAGACGATGACCGATACCGCAAAATGGGCGGACATCATTCTTCCGGCAACTACGAGTTTTGAGCATGCAGACCTTTACGTCAGCTACTGGCATACCTCGCTTCAATGGGCTGACCCCGTAATACCGAGAGCAGGCGAAGCAAAGCCGAATATAGACGTATTTAAGCTCATCGCCCGTTCTTTAGGCTTTAACGGCGAATGTTTTTTAGATACCGAAGAAGACATTGCGCGTCAGGCGCTGGATATTCCCTACTGGAGAGAAAAAGGAATAACATTAGAAAGGCTGAAAAAAGAAAGGTTTATTATGCTGGGTGCGGATGATTATCCCTTTGAACGCGGCAAACTTCCGACTCCTTCGGGTAAAATAGAGTTTAAAAGCCAAAAAGTTGCGGCATACGGATTTTCAGAAATACCCGAATACTATCCTATAAAAGATTATATATCGAACGGCGCCTCCCTGCCGAAACCGGATTTTCCCCTAATCTTCGTCAGTCCGCCGAATCATTTTTTTTTAAATTCGTCTTTTGCGGGAGTTTTTTCTTTAAAAGCCAAAGCCCGGGAGCCGTTCCTGGAAATTAATCGGAAGGATGCCGAAGACAGGGGAATAAGCGACGGAGATTTAGTTACGATTCAAAACGGACAGGGTTGCGTATCTATAAAAGCAAAGGTTTTGGATTCCGTTCTGCCCGGAGTAGTCGTTTCAGCAGGTTTATGGTGGAAAGACGATTATATAAACGGTTCGGGAGTAAACGCTCTTACGCCGGACGATTTATCGGATATCGGCGGCGGCGCTACCTTTTTTTCCTCGCAGGTCGAAGTTAAAAAAATCTAAAAATTTCCCTTGCTATTTTTTAAACATTTGATATAATCAAAAAGTTTTGACTTTATTTGCCCGGACATTTTTTATTATTATTTAATATGGGGGTAAGTTTTGATATTAAATGGATAACCTTAAACACAAAGGAATATTCAGATATTTTTTTAATTGTCTGACTATTTTATCCGCTGCTTTTTTTACGGTTTTAAGCATTTACTGTTTTAAAAGCGAATTTATCGTACAATCTTCTTTTATAGATTTTTCTTTCAAATTTAATGCCCTTTCCCTATTTTTCGTAATATTTATATCTTCCGTTTCCGTATTTATTTCTATTTTTTCAATAAAATACGGGGAAAAATACGATAAAAAACCTTCCCTGTTTATCTATTCTTTTTTATTTATACTGTCCATGATAATTCTCGTTATAAGCAACGATATGCTGACTTTTTTGATTTTCTGGGAATTAATGTCAATTTTTTCTTTTCTCTTGGTTATTTACGAGGGAAGCGAGGAATCGAGGAGCGCGGGTTTTTTATATTTTTTAATGACGCATATAGGAACTATTCTCATAACGGCCGGTTTTATAATGCTGTATTTGAAAACATCGTCTTTTTCTTTCGATTATTATAAAGGCGCGGCGGGGATTATGATACTGGCGGCGGCAATAACGGGATTTTCGATTAAAGCCGGTATTATGCCGTTTCATACATGGCTCCCTTACGCCCATCCGGTTGCGCCCGCCAATATATCCGCGATTATGTCCGGCGTTATGGTAAATATGGCTATATACGGTATTTTAAAATTCTTGTTCGTATTCAGTTCCGGGTCGAATTCGTTTCTCGGCATTATACTTCTTATTATAGGCGCCTTATCCGCTCTTCTTGGGATTATGTACGCTATGGCCCAGAAAGATATTAAAAAACTGCTGGCATTTTCCACCATAGAAAATATGGGAATAATTTTTATGGGAATAGGCATATCGTACTGGGCGGATATTGAAAATTTCAAATCCCTGGAATATCTTGCGATGCTGGCGGTTTTGCTTCATGTCGTCAATCACGGCTTAAGCAAAAGTTCGCTGTTTATGGGTTCAGGGTTGATAGACAAATATACGCATACCAGGAATATGGAAAAACTCGGCGGCCTTTCAAAAAAAATGGGGCAGTTGTCGGTCATGTTTCTTATCGGCGTAATGTCCATTTCCGCTATGCCGCCCTTAAACGGTTTTTTAAGCGAGTGGTATTTATATATTTCGTTGATAGGTTCAGTATTTACGGGAAACCTGTATATGGTATATTTTTCGATTATAGCGATAGCCCTTCTGTCTCTTGCCGGAGCGGCGGCGGGAGCCGCTTTTACGAAATTGTTCGGAATTACTTTTTTGGGCAAACCGAGGACGGCTAATGCAGAAAATGCCGCGGAATCTCATATTGTCGAAAGAATAGGAATTGCGATACCGGTTCTTTTGTGCATTTATATCGGAGTTTATCCTTATCAAATAATATCGAGTTTAAATGCAGTTATATTTTATCTGACGGGCGGAACGGTAAGCTCGAATCCGTTTTCCGCGGTCCATGTTATAAACGCCCGCCCGTTTTCTTTATATGCGCCGGCTTTAATTGCGGTTGCTTTTACGGCAGTTTTATTAATAGTATTTTTATATCTTAAGTCATTTTCTTCGGATAAAAAAAGAATATTCGAAACATGGGCATGCGGGCTTGACGAAAAAAATTCGAAAGCCCAGTATTCGGGCGGCGGATTTTCGTCAAGCATAATGAAGGTTTTTTCTTCTTTTTATTCCTCCGTTTCGGAGATTAACTTTGAAAAGGACGTAAAAAAGTATTTCAGGTCTAAATCGGTTTATACGGAAGAAGTTAACGATATTTTCGAAAAATATATTTATATTCCTGCAGGAAAAATATATTTAAAAATATCGGAAATTTTTAACAAAGCGGCTAATTCCGCTAATATAAACATTTCATTGGGATATTTATTTTTATCGTTAATAGCCTGCTTCATTATATATATATTTATAATAAGATAAAAAAAGAAAATTATGAATTTTAACGTACAGCATTTGATATTCGGAACCGCTCAATTTTTTATAATAGTAGTCCTTGCGCCCTTTTTTGCCGGCTTTATTCATAAATTGAAACAGCGGGCGAGAGGGCAGAAAGGAATCGGCATATTCCAGTTTTATATAAATTTTAATAAATTATTAAAAAAAGAACTTGTTTTATCGAAAGATGCAACCTTTATATCAAATATAGCCCCGCATATCGTTCTAGTTTCCTATCTTATTATATTATTAATGCTGCCGGCATTTTACAGATATTCTTTACTAGGCGTATCCTCCGACGTAATATTAATCGCGTATTCCCTTGCCCTTGCAACCTTTTTTATGACCCTTTACGCCATGGACCAGGGCAGCGCTTTCGGGGGGCTCGGAGCGAGCAGGGAATGGTTTTTAACAGTTCTTTCGGAGCCTTCTTTAATATTTGTTTTTATATCCCTTGCCATTTATACAAAGCAAGGCAGAATAACCGATATTTTTTATTTTATTCAGAAAGGAGCCGCAAACGCTTTTTTGTCCGGCATCCATTCGGGCGCGGTATCTATCGCTATCCCGTTTTTGCTTTTTATTTCGCTTTTTATCGTAAGCATATCCGAAAACGCGAGGATTCCCATAGATAATCCGGAAACCCATCTTGAACTCACTATGTTTCATGAAGCAAATATTTTAGAGGCGAGCGGAAAGCATCTGGGAATTTACGAATACGGAAGCTATTTGAAACTTACCGTTTTTTTAACCGTAATGTCCCTTATATTGTTTCCCTATATGGCGGTAAATATTTATCAAATTCCATCGGCTTTAATAATTTACGTTTTAAAAATGATAATTTTATGCGTTATTATTGCCGGCGTCGAAATCGTTAATCCTAAAATGCGGGTATTCAGGGTGCCGAACGTGCTTTCCGTTTCTTTTATACTGTCTTTAATAGCTATGATTTTATCGATAAGGGGATTTTAAAAATGATAATGGAAAAAATAGCCGAACTTTTTATTATTTTAATACTCGTTTCCGTAGTATTAAACGTAAGTTCGCCTTTTATAAAATTTGCGATAAAGCTTTATTCTTTTCAGTCGCTTATGCTGGCATTTTATATTTTAATGGGGGCGGTTCATTTTAACTCGATAAATTTATACGGGTCTTTTGCTATTACGGTAATTTTTAAAGTCGTTTTAATACCTTATTTTTTATTCAAAACGCTTAAGAAGGTTAAAATGGACAAAGAAATAGATATGTACATAGGGATACCGGAAGCAGTCGTTTTCGCAGGTTCTTTAACTTTGCTTTCTAATTTGATAGCCCAAAAAATTATTAAAACGGGCATTACTTTCGGCTCTTTTGTTTTTACTATATCCCTTGCGACGTTTTTAATAGGGGCGATGCTTATGATAACAAGAAAAACTTTATTTTCGCAGATTATAGGATTTTTGACGATAGACAACGCAATTTTTTTGGCGGCGAACAGCATTACGCACGGAATGCCCCTTCTTGTTGAATTAGGCGTGCTTTTCGACCTTTTTGTAAGCATACTTATATTGTCTATTCTTATATTGAATCTAAGAAGAAACGTTGCCGTATAAATTTTAAACGGGATTAAAACAAAAAATGTATGAATTAATATTGATACTTCCTGCAGCAGCTTTAATCGTTTCGATATTTGCCGATGTTTTATGGATGTCCTATCTGCAGTTGGCGGTATCAGTTCTCGTATTTTGCGCGGTTGCCGCAATCGCCCTGTCTTTTAATTCCGTCACGGTTTTTTTAGGCGGCTTTTTCTTTGTGGATTATATTAATTTGGTCATTCTTATAACGGTTTCGACCCTTGAGCTCTTCGTGGCATTTTATTCCTTCGGATATGTCAGAACCGAAATAGCCGGAGGCATATCGAAAAGAAAATTTAAATTTTACTATTTCTGGAAAAATTTATTTGTTTTCAGCATGATGGTTTCGATATTGTCTAACAATCTCGGTATTTACTGGACAGGCCTTGAGGCTACGACCTTGGCTACCGCCTTATTGGTTTCTTTTAACAGGACCAAAGAATCTTTTGAAGCTACATGGAAATATGTCATTATGTGTTCGGTAGGCATTGCTATAGGACTTTTTGCGATAGTTATTCTATATTTTACGACCTCGCAGGTTTACGGAGAAAGCCTGCGGTCTTTATCTTTTATAAATATTATGCAGGCCGGCGCAAAATTAGACAAAAATTTTCTTATGCTTGCTTTTCTTCTTGCGCTTGTCGGGTTCGGAACGAAAGTAGGATTTGCTCCAATGCACAACTGGCTTCCAGATGCGCATTCGCAGGGTCCAAGCCCCGTCAGCGCTCTGTTGTCCGGAGTTTTGCTTAATACGGCGCTTTTGGGCATTTTAAGGTTTTATCAGATTAACGGGGCGGCAGGCATATATTATCCGAGATATTTCTTAATAGGCTTCGGCTTTTTTACTATTTTAGTTTCGGCTTTTTCGGTAATAAAGCAGACCGACTACAAGCGCCTGTTTGCATTTTCTTCCATGGAAAATATGGGCATTATAGCCCTGGGTTTTGGTATAGGCGGAATAGCTGTAATAGGAAGCCTTTTACAGATTTTTTTCCATGCTTTGAATAAGGGATTATTGTTTTTGTCTTCGGGAAACGTTCTTGCGGCAACACATGAAAGAAGAATAGATAAAATAAGGAATTTATCCAAGAATTTCCCGGTTACGGCATTGGTTCTTCTTTTCGGAGTTATGGGAATCAGCGGAATGCCTCCATTTGCTATGTTTCTGGGAGAAATTTACATTATGACCGGAGTGTTTAGGAGCAATATACTGCTCGGGTTTTTAGTTTTTATCCTGCTGGTTTTTATTTTTATAGGACTTTTCGGCAAAATTCTTAAAATGTACATCGGAAATACGGATAGCGAAGAAGCGGGCGATGAACTTAAAAGCGGCAAAACTGCGCATAAAGAGGTTAATGAGGGTGCGATTCATCCTTTTATGGTGTATGTTCCTTTAATTCTTTTACTGCTCTCCTCTTTATTATTATTTTACATACCGTCACCTTTTTTAAATATCGTAAAATCCGCATCCGCTGAATTTGGAGGCAGGATAATTTTTTAAATGGATAAGATTATGCTAAATAAACATAATATAGAATCAAGCGATTTTATAAATTCGGCGGATAATCTCAAAGCGTCCGGAAAATATCTGCTCGGCATCGCCGCGGCGGATGAGAGGGTCTTAAATTCTAAATTTAACGTCAGATATTTTTTCGGAGGCGACGGTGGTATCGATGAATATTGCATCGATGCGGACGAAAGTTTTCAATCTATATCTAAAATATGTCCCGCCGCCAAAATGTACGAGCGCGAGATATACGATTTATTCGGTCTTTTGCCGTCAGGACATCCCGATTTAAGGCCTTTAATGCTGTATCCCGAAAACTGGGATTCTTCCGTCCATCCCCTAAGGAAGGATTATAATAATTTAATTCCCGATATGAAGAAATACGGCGAATATAAATTTAAAGAGATTTTGGGCGAAGGAATTTTTGAAGTTCTTGTAGGCCCGGTTCATGCCGGAATTATAGAACCCGGACACTTCAGGTTTTCCCTTGCGGGAGAGCCGGTTTTACAGCTTGAAATAAGGCATTTTTGGAAGCACAGAGGCATCGAAAAAGTTTGCGAAGGCAGAGATTTCAAAGATGCCCTGAATTTAGCCGCAAAGATTTCCGGAGACAATAACGTCAATATCGTCATCGGTTACCTTGAAGCCGCCGAAAGCATCTTAAATATTGAAATAACCGAAAGGGCGAAATATATTAGGGTAATTCTTGCGGAGCTTGAAAGAATTTGGAACTATGTGCGGGATGTTGCGTGGATTTTTATGGATATCGGTTTTGCCCTGCCGGCGCAGAACCTGTTTGCGCTGCAGGAAGAGTTGATGAGGCTTAATAAAAATTTAAGCGGGCACAGGTTTTTGTTTAATTCTTTAACCGTAGGCGGCGTAAATTTAGACCTTGATTCTGCGAAACTTAAGGCAATAGAGGAGGCAGTCGAGAAAGTCGAAAATATTATAAAAGATTGCGAAGAATTTATTTTAAATTCTTCTACCGTTTTAGACAGACTTGAATTTACCGGAAAAATTAATCATAAAACGGCGGAAGAGCTTTCGCTGTGCGGCATAAGCGCAAGAGCGTCCAGATTGCCGCGGGATTCCAGAATTGAATTTCCTTATCTTATATACGATAAGTTGAATCTGAAACCTGTTTTGCATGACGGCGGGGATGTTTTCGCAAGAACGGTTTTAAAAATTAAAGAAATTTACGTTTCCAAAAAAATAATCGAAGGTTTATTGTTTAATCTGCCCGAAGGGGATA
>JAKAKK010000066.1 GCA_021813525.1 bacterium | reverse complement strand
GCTTATGAAAACGGCTTTAAAATACAATCCTCAGTTAAAGCAAGCGGTTTACGCGGTAAAAGCGTCAAAGGCTTCGGTTAAAAAAGCGGCGAGCGGATACTTCCCTGCTTTTAACGCCGATTTTTCATATACCGGACAAAATTCTTCATTTCCTTTGAATAGAAATTATTCGGCTGGGCTGTCTGTCTCAATACCTATTTTTAACGGTTTTTTGACGCAAAATCAGATAGATTATTCTAAAGCCGTATTAAACGGCAGCATCTGGAATGAAAAACTGACGGAAAATAATCTTATCTATAGCATATCAAGCGATTATTACGCCGTCAATAATCAGTATTTAACGGTTCAGGCTCTTAAATCTTCCGAAAATGCTTCAAAACTTGCCTACACGCTGGCTCTAAAAAGCTATGAGGTAGGGGTCGGGTCTATGGTTCAGCTAGTAACGGCAAATGCTCAGTATATTTCATCCGTAACAAGCTACATAAACGGCGAATATACTTATTTTTATCTGAAAGCTAAGCTTTATTCCGACCTCGGTTTAACGGTAGAACATTATATAAAATAATAAAGAACTGGATTCCTGCCTGAGCAGGAATAACAAGAATAAGGTGGAAAAAATGTGGAAAAATAAAAAAATAATCGTAACGGCCGTTGCAGTATTAATTTTAATATCGGCCGCTTCTTACTTCATAATAAGAACAAGAACTAAAAAACCGTCTTACGAATTATATGCCGTAAAACCTATAACTATACAAAAATACGTTACGACTTCGGGAACCGCAAATCCTATTAATACCATAAACGTCGGCGCGCAAGTATCGGGAATATTCTCTAAACTTTACGTTTGGTATAACTCGATAGTAAAAAAAGGCCAGCTCCTTGCCGAAATAGACCCCGCTCCTTTTATTCAAAAGGTTGACCAGGACAAAGCCAACCTTGCATCGGCAAGAGCAAACGTTTTAAAGCAAAAGGCGCTTTTAGCCTACGATAAACTTACATATATCAGGGATGAAAAATTATGGAAAGAAAACCTTATCGCCCATGCGGCGGAGCAAAACGCCTACAGCGTTTACCTTCAGGATATAGCCCAGCTTAAATATTTAACGGATGCGGTAAACGCCGTAAGAGCGCAATTAGCGCAGGACGAAACAAACCTTTCCTACACAAAGATATACTCGCCGGTTAACGGCATTATAATAAACGTCGGGGTGGTAGTTGGGCAAACCGTCGCTTCCAGTTTCCAAACGCCTAATCTTTTCGTAATCGGCGAAGATATTACGAAGATGGAAGTAGATACTACTACCAACGAAGCCGACCTAGGAGGAATCAAAAAGGGCGATAAGGCTTCGTTTACCGTTTATGCTTACCCTGACAAAACAATCTGGGGCAGTGTCCATAACATAAGAATAAACCCCACCACGGTTTCTGGTGTCGTAAGCTACAACGTTACTATATTTTTCGACAACAAAAAAAAGCTTATACTTCCGGGGATGACTGCGCTCGTTAAGATTTACGTTTCGGAAAAAAAAGGCGTCCTCGGCGTGCCTAATTCGGCTTTAAGATTTATTCCGACTGGGGAAAATAAACAAATTTTAGATAATTTATCTAAAAAATTAAAAACCGGCGAAGGCGTAGTTTGGATATTAAAAAAAGGCTTACCGGAACCGGTTATAGTAAAATTAGGCATAAGCAACGACGAATATACGGAGGTTATCTCCAACGATATTAAAGCAGGGACGGAAGTAATAACCGGGTTAATATCCAGCGGGCAAACGCAGGCCGCGCCGGGAAGAAAAATGTTCTTCTAACGGTAATTATATAATATGGCAAACGGCTATGATATTCGGGACAATGTTCCTTTGATAAAGCTTGAAAATATCGGAATGGTCTATAAAATCGGGGATATTGCCTATGAAGTGCTAAAAGGCATTAATCTGACGATTGAAAATGGAGAATTCGTTTCCATAATGGGAGCGTCGGGCTCCGGCAAATCCACCCTGATGAATATATTAGGATGCCTCGACAAGCCGACGTCGGGAAGTTATTTTCTCGAAGGTAAAGATGTTGCGGGGTTAACCTCGGATGAACTTGCCGAAATCAGAAATAAAAAAATAGGCTTCGTATTTCAGGGCTTTAACCTTATACAGAGGCTGTCAATTATCGAAAACGTTATGCTGCCCCTTTATTATTCAGGACTTCATTCTAAGGATTCCGAGGAAATGGCAGTGGAAGCGTTAAAACTCGTCGACCTTTCCGAAAAAGGAAATAAATTCCCCAACCAGATATCAGGCGGAGAACAGCAGAGAGTAGCTATCGCAAGAGCCATAGTAAACAATGCTCCTATAATTATGGCGGACGAGCCGACCGGCAATCTTGATTCGGTGAGGGGTGCGGACGTTATGAATTTTTTCGGAAAAATAAATGCCGAGAGAGGAGCCACTATTATTTTGGTAACGCACGATAGGCATATAGCCGGTTACGGCAGAAGACTCGTTACGGTTAAAGACGGAATGATTATATCTTCCGAAACTATAAACATATAAACAGTTAAACATTTTTGAACATAAATATTCTGAAAAAATGAATAATGATAAAGAAAATAAGGTTAAATTTGCATTTCTTTTAGACCTTGAGTCTGCCTATAAGACTCTGTTGAGAAATAAAATAAGGTCGTTTTTGACTATACTGGGAATCATTATAGGCGTGGGTTCGGTTATTGCAACAATCAGCATAGGACAGGGCGCATCCAAAGCAATACAGAACTCCATAAACTCTTTAGGCTCAAATATGCTTATAGTCCTTCCAGGATCCTCTTCCCTCGGCGGCATTAAAAGCGGGTTTGGAGTTCTACCCACACTAACTCTAAACGACACCTATGCGATAAGAAAGCTGCCGGCAGTAAAAACCGATTCCGGAAATCTTGGTATGAACCAGCAGGTCGTATGGCGCGGCAATAACTGGTCAACGCTCGTTGTCGGCGCAAACTCTACTTTTACCGAAATCAGAGATTGGCCTGTAGCTAAGGGAACTTTTTTTACGCACCAGCAGGTCGTCTCGGCGGCAAATGTAGCTGTTATAGGCAATACCGCCGCAACCGAACTTTTTGGACTTATAAATCCCATTGGACATATAGTAATTATACATAATGTTCCGTTTACGGTAATAGGGCTTTTATCCGTTAAAGGATTTAACGCTTTCGGTCAGGACCAGGACGATACGGTCGTAATTCCGATAACCACTATGCTGGAAAAAATTGCGGGAACTACGTGGGTGCATGCAATAGCGGTCTCGGCAAAAACTTCTAAAGATACTTCTTTAGCGCAATCCGAAATTACGGCGCTTTTAAGACAAAGGCATCATATACCTCTTCATAAACCAGACGACTTTTTCGTCAGGAATCTTACCGAACTCGCGGCAACCGCAAACTCGAGCGCAAACACTTTTACGATACTTTTAGCAAGCATAGCCGCCGTTTCTCTGCTTGTAGGGGGCATAGGCATAATGAACATAATGCTTGTTTCCGTTACCGAGAGAACCAAAGAAATCGGCATAAGAATGGCGATAGGCGCGAAGAAATCCGATATTCTAAAGCAGTTTCTGATAGAATCTTCCGTATTAAGCCTTTTCGGCGGAATACTCGGCATAGGTCTCGGCTTTGGAATTTCAAGCGCAATTTCGGCTTTTTCCCCGCTTAAAACTATCGTTACTACCGAGCCGATAATAATCTCCCTCGTTTTTTCTTTGTGCGTAGGAATATTTTTCGGCTTTTATCCCGCATATAAAGCCTCGCGTATGAACCCCGTCGAAGCGCTAAGATACGAATAATATAAAAGATTTAATTTCACCGCCGATTTTGATATAATAATGTAATGTTTAAAACTCTCAGGGAAGATATTAATTCGGTTTACGAAAGGGACCCTGCGGCAAGAAACGCTCTGGAAGTTATTACATGCTACCCGGGGCTGCACGCCGTTTATATACATAAGATTTCCCGTTTTTTATGGGAGCATAAGTGCAAGCTCTTTGCCAGGTTCGTTTCGCAGGCCGGCAGGTTTTTGACCGGGATTGAAATTCATCCCGGAGCAAAAATAGGAAGAAGGTTTTTTATAGACCACGGCATGGGGGTCGTGATAGGCGAAACCGCCGAAATAGGCGACGACGTTACTATTTATCACGGCGTTACCCTTGGAGGAACAAGCTGGAAAAAAGAAAAAAGGCATCCTACTATAGGAGACAGGGTTATAATAGGAACCGGAGCAAAAATACTGGGGCCTTTGACGATAGAACACGATTCTAAAATCGGTGCAAATTCCGTAGTGGTAAATGCCGTTCCCGCCCATTCAACCGTAGTCGGAATACCCGCAAAATCCGCAAAAAGGGACGAGTCCGAGGTTCACGACAACATAGACCTTGAGCATAACAGGCTATTCGACCCGGCTTTTTATGAAATTTCCCTTTTAAAGTCGAAAATATCCGAGCTTGAAAATAGAATCAGGGAAATCGAATCCGGTCAAAATAAGAAATAAATTATAAAATTCAATTAAAACATGAAACTTTCTTCTAAAGGACAATACGCCGTAAGGGCGTTAATAGATTTATCATATAATTCGGACGATAACTCCGTCCCTATAAGTTTAAAAGATATTGCGGCGAGAGAATCTATATCCCTGCACT
>JAKAKK010000018.1 GCA_021813525.1 bacterium | reverse complement strand
TATATCTTTTTGGCAATTGCAATTTTATCGGTTTTATGGTAAAAATAAACCTTATGGCAGATTCTATTAAATATAAAACCGCCGTTTATCCGGGTTCGTTCGACCCCGTAACTTACGGTCATTTAGACGTTCTAAAAAGAAGCCTCAACGTGTTCGACAAGGTTATAGTAGCCGTAGCATGCAATAAAAAAAAGCCCTATCTTTTCCCGCAGTCGATGCGCATAGAACTGATAAACAGAATTATAAAAAACGACGCGGAAATAGACGCGAAGAGAGTTGCCGTAATAGGCTTAAAAGGACTTTTAGTAAAATACGTCGAAAGCATAGGGGCAAAAGTTATAATAAGAGGTTTAAGGGCGGTTTCCGACTTCGAGTACGAACTTCAGCTCGCAACGACCAACAGGACGCTTAATTCCGATATAGAAACTATATTTATGATGACCGCCGAAAAGTATTCTTTTTTAAGTTCCACTATAGTCAAGGAAATTTCCAGACTCGGAGGAGACGTTTCAAGCATGGTTCCTCCGGCGATAGCCGAAGAGCTTTCTAAAATTTACGCGAAAGGAGAAAACGATGAAACTCTCATGTAGAGCTTCTTTAATTAAGCCGTCGGCTACTCTTGCCATTACGGCAAAAGCAAAAAAACTAAAAAGCGAAGGGAAAAACGTCGTAAGTTTCGGAGCGGGCGAACCGGATTTCGACACGCCCGATTATATAAAAAATGCCGTAAAAGATGCCCTTGACAAGGGGCAGACCAAATATACGCCCGTTTCCGGCATAGATGAACTAAAAACCGCTATTGCCGAAAAATTTTCGGCGGACTACGGCGTAAAATATGAAAACTCGGAAATAATAGTATCCTGCGGCGGAAAACATTCCTTATACAATCTTTTTTCGGCTATGCTGAACGACGGAGACGAAATTATAGTTCCTTCTCCTTACTGGGTTTCATACACCGAAATTATAAAACTTTCCGGCGGGGTTCCGGTAACGGCTGATACGTCTAAAAACAATTTTAAATTCAACCTTGAACTGCTGGAAAAAAATTTAACCGGCAAAACAACGGGCGTTATAATAAACAGTCCGTCAAATCCTACCGGCGTCCTGATGGACGAAAAAGATATAATAGAAATAGCAAATTTTGCAAAAAAACGCGGGTTATATATTATAACTGACGATATATACGAAAAGATAATATTCGACGGCAAAAAGTTTTTTAACGCTTTAATGGCGGATAAATCTATGAAGGAATATACGATTGCCGTCAACGCCGTTTCCAAAACTTATTCTATGACCGGCTTCAGGATAGGCTATACGGCGGGTCCGGGGGATTTAATCGCGGCTATGAACAACATCCAGTCCCAGAGCACTTCTAATCCTGCTACTTTTGCCCAGTACGGCGCGCTTGCGGCGTTAAAGGGCGGATATGAATTCAGCAATATGATGCGGGACGAATTTCAGAAAAGAAGGGATTATATGCTCGATTTTTTTGATAAAAACATTAAAAGCATGGCCCCGGTAAAACCCGACGGGGCTTTTTATCTTTTCGTCGATATTTCAAAAGTCTTCGGAAACTTAAAAAACTCAAACGGCAATATAATCAATTCTTCTGCAGAATTTTGCGGTTATCTTTTAGATAAATATCTCGTCGCCGCCGTTCCGGGCGTCGAATTCGGCAACGATAATTTTATAAGATTATCTTTTGCTACCGGATTAGACGTTATAAAAGAAGGTTTAAACAGAATAAAGGAATCAGTGGGTTCGCTATGAAACTTTATAAGCATACACTGAATTTTTTGACGAACAGGAAAGGTAAAGGCGGATTGTTTAAATTTTTTATTAAACTGCCCCTTATTCTGTTATCTTTTACCGTTATCGGTTTTTCTAAAATAAAAAGAGGGGTAAGCGGCGCAAAAGCAAAAGACCCCGGCATATTTACGCTCAGTTTCGGCAATATAAATTTGGGCGGGTCGGGAAAAACCCCTTTTGCCTGTAGTTTAGCCCAATATTTATACGAAAAGGAATTAAAACCCTGCATTATAACCCGCGGATATAAAGGACGCTTAAAAAAAAAGTCTATGTAGCAGGCTGGGAGTATGAGATACCTGCCTTTAGAGAAAAATTACCAGACGAGGCGGTTCTTTTAATAGAAAAATTCCGGTCGGAAAAAATAAATATTCCAGTAATAGTATCTAAAAACAGGTTTTCTGCGGCAAAAATCTGCCTGAATAACGACGAAATATATTATAATCTTGCCGAAACCGGCGCGGATATGTTTCATGGCAACGAAGAAGAAATTAATGCCGCGTCCGTTCCGGCAACGGACGATATAGAAATTTCCGGTAAATGTGCATATAAAGACGTTCATGACGAATTCGACCGGAGTAAAAAAATAGCGATTCTGGACGACGGCTTTACGGCGTTAAACGTTAAAAAAAATATTAATATAGTCCTCATAGACGCAAATATCGATATTTTTATGCAAAACGTCATTCCCGCCGGAATTTTAAGGGAACCGCTAAGCGCCTTAAAATATGCCGATATTATCGTTATCAACAAATGCAGACCCGAACTTTTAGCAAATCCTTCCGAATTTAAGAACGAAGCCGAAATAAAAATAAAAAAATACAACAAAAATTGCCCTGTATTTTATTCGTATTATAAGCCGGATAAACTTGTATCCCGAAATAACGCAATCCCCTGTGAGGATTTAAAAGGTAAAAAAGCCGCAGCCGTCTGCGCAATAGGCAATCCCGGCTATTTTTACGAAAATCTTACGGGTTGCGGAGCCGAAATAGACTATAAAATGGAATTTCGGGACCACTACGAATACGCCGAAAGCAACATGAAAAACCTGGAAAGCCTAATGGCTCAAAATAAAGAATACATTGCAATTACCACCTTAAAAGACTACGTAAAATTAAAAAGATTCAATAAATCCCCTATATTTGATAGAATTTATTACTTAGACTTTGAAATTGTAATAGACAAAGCTTTTTTTGAATATATTTATAATATTTATAAAAAAAATCGAACGTGAAAAAAAACAGGGCATTAGCATATTCGGAGTTTATTTTAGTATATTGCTTTTATATTTTTCTAAACGTTCTGCCGCAGAAATTATCTTTAAAAATAGGCAGGCTGCTTGGAGTGTTGTTCTATAAAATCGACAAAAAACACAGAAAACATACTTTAAATAACCTAAAAATCGCCTTCCCCGATAAATCCGAAAAAGAGCTAAACGATATTTCGGTAGAATTTTATAAAAACCTCGGAATGGTTTTTGTGGAGATTTTCAGGCTTGATAAATATAACGAGAGCAATATCGACTATTTTGTCGAATCTGATTTCGACCCCGTAAAAAACATTTACGGCAAACAGGGAATTCTTTTGCTTACGGCGCATTTCGGAAACTGGGAGCTTCTCGCAAAAACTTTCGGGCTAAAAGGCTATAAAGGCAACGTATTAGCGAGACCTTTAGACAATTCCTACATAGAAAAAATTTTATACAAATTAAGAACCGGTTCGGGAAACAAAGTTATCTACAACAGGGAAAATGCCGTAAAAAATATAATTTCGGCGTTAAACGCAAATGAAATAGTAGGGTTTCTGCCGGACGAAAATGCCTCAAAACGCATTGGCGTTTTCGTCGATTTCTTCGGCGTTAAAGCCTGCACCATGCCCGGAATGGCAAATATCGCCGCAAAAACTAAACTGCCTGTCGTTCCGGCTTTTATCGTAAGGATTAAAGGAAAAGACCGAAATTACTCGAAACACCGCCTGATAATCGAACCGCCTCTCGATATAAAATATACGGGGGACAGGAAGACCGACACCATGAATATTTTAAAAATGTTTAACGAAAAAATAGAAGATATAATAAAACAGTATCCCGAACAGTGGTTCTGGATACACAACAGGTGGAAAACAAGGCCGGATGATGAATAAAATGAGGGAAATACAGATATGAATAAATGCGTGTTCTTAGACAGAGACGGCGTATTAATCAAAGACGTGGGGTATTTAAAAAATCCCGACGATATAATTATAATGCCGAACTCCGTTGAAGCCTTGAAAATTTTAAAAGCCGCCGGATTCCTGCTTATAATAGTAACTAATCAGGCGGGCATCGCAAAGGGTTTTTTTAATATGGACGAACTGAGGGCGGTAAATAATAAACTTCTTAAAATATACGAAAATAACGGAATTATAATCGACGATTTATATTTCTGCCCCCATCACGAAAACGGAACGGTCGAGCCTTATAATATAAAATGCTCGTGCAGAAAACCGGAAACCGGAATGGTGCTTAAAGGCGCGGAAAAGTTTAATATAGATACCGATAAATCATTTATGGTAGGCGACAAAGACAGCGACATTCTGCTTGCAAAAAACTCCGGCTTAAAGTCTTTCTATATCAAAAACGATATGTACGAACACGACGAGAACATTGCCCCCGACTTTTACGTCAAAGACTTGAAGGAAGCGGCTGAAATTATTATAAAAACTGTGATATTATAAATATATGGAACCTTCAAGCCGACCTCATAAAAACTACAAGTTTAAAATAAGCAAAATGGACTGCGCCGCCTGCGCCGCAACCATTACCGATACCGTTAAGAGAATAGACGGCGTCATAGACGCGAAACTCAATTTCATAAATGAAACCCTTTACGTCGAAACTCAAAAAGATAAACCTGCCCCCGAAGAAATAATAAAAATGATTGAATTTGCAGGTTTCGGGGCGGATTTGACAGATTCCGGC
>JAKAKK010000026.1 GCA_021813525.1 bacterium | reverse complement strand
CCCGCGTTTGAAACAGAATCGGTCAAATTCCCGTCAACATATAATTTCATATCAAATCCTCCGGTTTATAATGTTTATGATTTTTTATCTTATCTAAAAATATTAACGAAACTTTTTTAAATATATTCAGTTGAAGTTTATATCTCGAATAACTTTTAAGCGAATCGACGGCAAGACCGAACAAATCGTAGCTTACGGAACTGTTCTGGTTTATAACGTGAATCTGGTTAAACAAAGATAAGTCGTCGTAAACCGAAGATAAATATTTTAATTCAAAATCTATAGATTTTATATTGCCGGTATATTCCTCTATTTTTTTAGAATTAAAAGGGTCATGAATGGCCAGATTAATCATTTTTTTTGTCTCCGACATGCCTCTTTCGCATAAAGAGATAAGGCTTTCTGCCGACTTTAGCTCTTCGCCCGCATCTAAGCTAAGATTATATTCTATGCCTTCAAAACAGTCAAGAAAAAGCTCGATTTCATTTTCGTCTATATTCCAAAAATCTCCTTCATAATAATGTTCTAACGCTAATTTAAGTATTTTCAGCTTCAAATCTTTAAAGTTAAGCTTAATTTTTACTGCTGGAAAAAAATCGATGAATTCTTTAGAATCGAATCTCGACAGATACGGAATAATACCGGTATTTTTATATTTAGACAGTTTTTCGCTATAGCCGCTTTCTTTTTCAAGAACCATAAGCGACATATCGTAAATATATTCCGGCTTGATAAGTTCCCGGCATACCGGATTTAAACATTTAAGATTAAAATCGCACGGAAAACATCCTATATCAGGCACGACGAGCAGTCTGTTTTCGGCATAAGGTCCTGTTTCCAAAAAACCGACGTTTCCCGTATAAATAACGATTAATTTAGTCCCTGCCGCGACTCCTATATGCATTGTTCCGGTATCGTGGGTTATCAGAAGATTTGAGCGCCGGACGACGTAAACGAGGTCGGAAACCGAAGTTTTGCCGGTAAGGTTTATAAGCCTTTCGTCAGCGACGGAAGTTTCTATATAGCCGCCTGCTTTAACATCGTAATTTGCTCCAAGCAAAACAACTTTAATTTTTGGATTGCCGGATAAAAGCATCTTCGCTAATTCGGCAAAATAATCGTAACGCCATTTTTTAAGTTCCGTGGATGCTCCTATAGCGAAAGAAATGACCGTATCGTTTCCTTCTATGCCGTATTTTTTCAAAACTTCAAGCTCTTTATGTTCTCCGTCCATTTTTTTAATATCTAAATAGATGCTGTTTACGTGTATTTTATTTCCGCCTCGCTTTATCCTTAAGGTTCTTTCGTAAATATCTACGAGGTTTAAAACGCTTACTTTTCTGTTTTTAACCGCAGAAAATATATAGGCAATCATTTCGTCGTTAGAGACCACGGTTCCTTCGCGGGTTACCGATATGCCTATATTTTTTAACGCATTTAACATATAAAGGAAATATACGCTGAATTCGTCGTGTGAAAGATTTACGGCCAGGTCGTAATTTACGTTTAAAATACCGTCGAACATAGCGTTTAAGGCTCTTAAAACTTCAGAATTAAATTCGAAATTGTTTGCTTTTAAGAGCTCAGATAGCCCAGTAAAATCTATTGGTTTAATCTCATCTACATATGGCAGAAACGGTGCAATTTCGGCAAATTCGTTTGAGATTAAAAGTTTGACACGGCTTTCCGGATAGGTTAATTTAATTTTTTTAAAAAGAGCGGTGGACTGAATAAGGTCGCCCATGCGGGTAAGGTTCAGTATGATTATATTTTTCATTGCCGGATTACAGCCCTTCGAGTTTGACTAATTTTGATTTTACCGCCCATAACATTAAAATCATAGCTTCCGATTTTGACAGCCTGCCCTTGCCGCTCTTTATGCGCTCGACCATATCTCTAATAGAAAGCGATTTCTTATCCGAAAACTGCATAATAAGGTCGTGAAGTTCTTTGTTTCCCTCTGTTTCTTTCAATAGCCCCGAAATATTTTCCTTTCTGGTTTCAAGTTTAGATTTTATCTGTTCGTATGAACTTAAAAGTATTATATTCATCATCTCGCGGACGCGGCTTTCATATGTATGGTTTTTAACGGCAGTTTCCCTGCCGTGAGCGGCGATAGCAAACCTTTCCTCTTCATTGGCAAGATAGTACTTTATTTTTTTTCTTAAATCGTCCACCGTTTCAAAGACGACCAAATCTTTCCCGTCTTCAAAGACTCCTTCCAAATACCTGCGCCTATCGACAAGCTGAAAACCTCCGCATGCTAAGATTTCGTAAACTCTCGGATTTAAAAAATCGCCGTTTGGATTTATATCCCAGTGCCACATAGAAGAATGAAGATTTATATTTATTTTGGAATAGTTATATATTTTAACGGCTTCTTCTTCCGTGAACCTCTTGCCGTCTTCCTGAATTAATAAGCTTAAAGGCAGTCCGACATACCAGTCGCTTCCCCATATTTTGAATTTAAAATCTATAAGCTGGGCAAAAACGTTTTTCCTGTTATAATAACCCGCTCCGGCAAAACTTACGTCGGAACCGTATTTTATTTTATCTTCTTCGTTAATTTCGGTAATTTTTTTATGGAAATCCGGCAGGCAGGCTAACGGAAGATAATGATAGTTATCGGCGCCGATATTTTTTAGCTCTTCAAAAAAATCGTCTTTCTGTATGGTAAAGAAATAATCGACGTTCTTGGCTATAGTATTCCAGTAGGTAAGCGTCCTGAAATCTTCTACGAACCAGTATGCAGTTTTAATGCCCATACTCTTCAGCTTAAGAAGTGTTCTTTCGCTTGCCGGAGACTGCGCCATAAAAATAACCAGGTCGGGAGGTTCGTTAAAAACGGAAGAAAGAAGAGCTTCGGACATAAGGTTAAAAAGGCTCTGCTTTAACGAATTTACATGGTCCTCGTTTGGAGTAAATTCCCCCATATATTTATATGCGTCATAAAATTTTGAAAAATCGAGTATTTTTGCGTCGTATCCGAGGCCCAAAAGAGCCGAGTGCAAATAATTTCCGATTGTGGAAGAGCCTCCGTACATTGGCTGGACTACTAATACCTTGAAAGAAGACGGAGTAAAAAACTGGTTAATTCCGTAAAGCTTATAAGCTAAGCCGTATGCTTCGGGAAATATTTTCTTGTAAGAAGGCAGTTCGCAGAATAATATGTTGCCCTTATCTAGTTCCAGCTTTTGCAAAATTGCGGAAGCGTCTGCATAAACGTTTTCGCAGCCGTAATCTAAAACGGTAAGTTTTACAGTTTTCGGTAATTCGGAAACGTTGAAATTGCTTTTTATGAATCCGAAAGATTCTTCCGAGGGTTCGACGACTTCTATTTTTATTTTGCTTTCGTCTTTTTTTAATAAATCCGCTAAAGCTTCTATATGATAACCCGCGCCTAATCCGAAAACTATAATTTTATCCGGTATTCCTTCCGAATTAATCCTATCCATAATCTGAGCCGCCAATTTCCGACCTTCGGAAACCGGGTCGTAAACCGAATGAACGGTAATTCCGTTAATCTTAAAAGACGGAGCGGATGCAACCTTTGTTTGAACTATCTCGAAATTTAAATCGTTACGGCTCATATTTGAATTATTCATATTTTCATATTTTTTTAAAACATTTTTAAAATATTAAGGGCGTTATCTAATAGTAAAATTATATCGTTAAAACTTTTCGATGCGCCTGACGAATTTAATTCGTCTATAAAATAATCGCATGCAAGTTTAAGATAGCTATAATTTAAACCTAACGATTTTACTGCGTCTTGAAATTTTTCGAAATATAAAGATTCTCCTTCTCCGCCGCCGAAGGACTTCAGTCCGTTTTCAAAAACGGTTTTTACGAATGAAATTTCGCGTTTCAAAGAATCCGCCGACTTCCTGTCTATTTTATAATATTTATTCGTATATCTCAAAACATTATTTTTATCTATTGTTGCGTTATTTTTAGAAAGAACGTTGAGCCAGCAAAATTTTAATATTTCAGAAGCAAATTCGTTTTTATTTATTTTAGGCTTATGCGTGGGGTAAAAGTGAATTGAATCCATATGCTTGCAGACGGCAACAGAAAAATTTCCTTTCTTTACGTTTGTATTAATTCTTTTTTTAATCTCAGAAAGACGAATTTTTCCGTCTTTGCACGCCGGATACAATTTATTCTTAATAACCTGCATAAGTACCAGGTCAAAAACATTTTCGGGATTTATGTCATTTTTGCAGGCAAAGTTAAACCGGCACGTTTCGTGCTGTAAACACGGATAACATTCTATTTTAGAATAAATTACGTATGAGTTTTCTATATGCGGTCCCGTTTCGTAAAAATTTGCGCTGCCGGTGAAAACGGAAACGGACGGAACGTTAAAAATCTGCGCTATGTGAAGTGTCCCGGTATCGGAAGCTATAATTATATCGAAATCTTTTATAAGATAAATAAGCTCGCTTAAATTAGTTTTTCCGGTTAAATCCATAATGCTTACGCCTGAAGGCAGGTTTTTTTTTATTTCTCCGGCGGCGTAAGATTCTTCCGCGGTTCCGACCAATATTATTTCGCAGTGAAGGTTTTCTGAAAGAAATTTAATCAGATTTGCATAATTTTTCGACTGCCAAACTCTTTTAGAATGCGTCGCCCCTATGGAAATACAAATTCTTAAAGGTTTGCCGTCCGTCAGCTTTTTTTTGTTTTTAACCTGTTTTTTTAAGTTTATAATATCGTATGAAGACTTTATTTCGGCGGGTTTTTCGCTTCCTATGAGCGAATATA
>JAKAKK010000044.1 GCA_021813525.1 bacterium | reverse complement strand
TAGAATGGCTCGAACATTTTTATAAGCAGTATTCGCAGTTCAGATTCATAAAAAACCCCATGGAGACGACCTATCTTATATTTTTTTCGATATTTACCCTTATTATTTTGTTTATATCTTCGTGGGTGGGATTTTATCTCTCGAAAAAGCTGACTAAACCGATTATAGACCTTGTAGAAGGGACAAAAAAGGTAGCGTCAGGAGATTTAGACATAAACGTCAATAAGGAATCGGACGATGAAATAGGAATGCTTGTAAATTCTTTCAACGCTATGGCTTCCGACCTGAAAAAGAATAAAGAAGAGATAGAAAAAGCAAATGCCGATTTAAAAAAAGTCAACGAGGAAATAGACAGAAGAAGAAGATTTATGGAGATAATATTAAAAAATATCCATGCGGGCGTTATAGCAATAGATTCCACGGGAAAAATCAGGAGCCTGAACAACGCCGCCGAATATATGTTCGGCATATCCAATAAGGATGCGGCGGGCAAAAACTATAAGGACGTTTTCGACAAATCCGTATTTTCGGACATAAGAAGCATCATCAGGGATTTGACTAAAACGGGGAAAGAAACTTTAACGAAAGAGATAAAATTAAATATAGGCGGAAGTTTAAAAGTATATATAGTCAATCTTACCGTTTTAAAAGACGAAGCCGACAATTACATCGGCTTTATTATAGTCCTGAACGATACGACCGATATGATGAAAGCGCAGCGGGTCGCGGCATGGGAAGAAGTCGCAAAACGCATGTCGCACGAAATAAAAAATCCCTTAACTCCTATAAGGCTTTCTGCCGAAAGGCTAAAAAGAAAATACGGAAGCAAAATCGATTCCGGCGACGACGCTTTTAACGATTCCGTCAATACCATTATTAAAGAGGTTGACGACTTAAAAAATCTCGTCGATGAATTTTCGCTTTACGCCAGGCTTCCCAAAGCCAATTTTGAGCCGGCCGATTTGAATTCTTTAATAGAAGAAGTCGTTACTCTCTACAAAAACGCGCATAGAAATATAGAATTCATAGAAAAGCCCGGCGCCGGCCTGCCTAAAGCTTTCGTCGATAAGAGGCAGATGAAAAGAGCGTTTATGAACATTATCGATAACGCCGTATTCAGCATAACTTTAAAATCGATAGAAAAGGTCGGAGGTATCGACGCAGCCGGTTCGGCCGCGGGCGGTTTTAATTATAAACCGGAAATCCGGATAGTAACCGAAGCCGTAAAGGACGAAACCTCAAACGGCGGCATAATAAGGATAACTTTTTCGGATAACGGAATCGGCATAAACGATGAAGTAATGCAGAATATGTATGAGCCGTACTTTTCTACTAAACAGGGCGGAACGGGTCTGGGCCTGGCAATTACGAAAAACATCATGACGGAAAACAATGCGGTAATAAGCGCAAAAAACAACGAAAAAGGCGGCGCGGATTTCATAATAGAACTTCCGGCAGAAATTACCGATATATAATAATAAGAAAATAAGCAGGGGTTATTATAGAATGAAAACGATACTGATAATAGACGACGAAGACGGCATAAGAAGTTCTTTATCCGGCATACTTAAAGACGAGGGTTACTCGGTAATATCCGAAGCCAGCGGAGAAGCTGGATTGAAAGCTTTTACCGAAAAAATGCCCAACGCCGTTTTACTCGACGTCTGGCTGCCCGACGGGGACGGAGCGGATATTCTCAAGGAAATGGTCAAGATAAACAAAAATATTCCGGTTATTATGATTTCCGGCCATTCCGACATAGACACGGCTATTAAAACTATTAAGTTAGGGGCATACGATTTTATCGAAAAACCTCTCTCTTTAGACAGGCTGGTTATTACCGTCGAAAACGCGGTAAAATTTAACAGCCTTAGCGAAAAGAAAACCATTCTGGCGGAAAGCCTGCCTCAAGCTTTTGAATTTATAGGCGAGACGGAAAGCATTAGAGCTTTGAAAGAAAAAATAATTAAAGCCGCTCCGTCATCCGCTCCTGTCCTTATTACAGGAGAAAACGGCACGGGCAAAGAGATTGCGGCAAGGGCGGTGCACCTTAACAGCTTAAGGAACGGCGAACCGTTTGTGGCGATTAATTGCGCCGCTATCCCGGAAGAGCTTATCGAAAGCGAAATTTTCGGCTACGAGAAAGGAGCTTTTACCGGAGCGAACGCAAGGAAAAAAGGGAAATTCGAACTGGCGGACGGCGGAACTATTTTTCTGGACGAAATAGGCGACATGAGCCTGAGAATGCAGTCTAAAATATTGAGGGTTTTGCAGGAGGGCAAATTTCAGAGAGTCGGCGGAGAAAGCGAAATTGAATCCGACGTCAGAGTTATCGCGGCTACCAATAAAGACTTGGAAGAGGAAATAAAAGCGGGCAGATTCAGAAGCGATTTATTTTTCAGGCTTAACGTTATCCCTCTGCATATTCCACCTCTCAGGGAAAGAAAAAACGACATACCGCTTTTGGTCGTTCATTTTATAAAAATTTTCGGCGGTAATGCCGGAAAGCTGGAAATAGACGAGTCTGCCATGGATGTTTTAAAAAACTACGGCTGGCCCGGAAACGTCAGGGAATTGAAAAATATTATCGAAAGATTTTCGATTCTTAATCTGCACAATAAAATAACCGCGCAAGACGTTATCGGCGAATTAAAAATTAAATATCCGGAGGAAGCTGAAAATATATCGGACCAAAAAAGCGTTAACGATTTCGAAAGTTTTATGTCCGCCGGTTCGTTTAAACAGGCAAAAGAAGAATTCGAAAGAGCATATCTTATCCGCAAATTGGAAGAAAACGGCAGCAATATAACAAAGACAGCCCGGATTCTCGGCATGAGCCGCCGCAACCTGCAAAAAAGAATAAACTGCCTAAATATTAATCAATAAACCGCCTCGGTTCAAAACTGCCTAAATTTATAGCACATTAACGCCAGCCCCCTATACCCCTTTTAAAGGTGTCAGATTTATTTATCTGCTTACTCCCTCAAGGATTTGAAGCCTTATGCAATTCCTAAAAATATTTGGCACGACTTTTGCCTTATACAAATTAAATAATTTTAATACAAAATTTATAAATAAGGAGAGTCTATGAAATTTAACAAATTATTTTCAGGCGTTATGCTTTTTGCGGCGTTTCTATTTTTATCCATGTTAGCGGTCCATAAAGAGGCTTATGCCGCAAATGCGGTTTCCGGCGCGGATACCGGAAGCATCGAAAGCGGAACTAATGCAAACATTAAAAAGATAGAGAAAAAATTAGATAAGGCTTTGAGCGAAATTCAGGCTATTAAAAAAGCGAATAAAGCGCAGAGTCCGGAAAATTATTTTTCCAACATTCAACTGCTCGGTACGTTAATCGGCTCTTATACTTATAACCTTGCAAAACCGGAGGCGGTAAACACGCCGTCTTCTTTCGAGGGCAACGGCAACTACGGAGACAACTGGCAGACGGACGGGTTTGCCGTAAATAATGCCGATATAACCCTGAGGCGTTCTCCGGGAACTTCTTCAAATCCTTACGGCGTGGGTTTTCATATATCGCTCGACTTCGGGCAGAATATCCAGTTCTATAAGGCTTATTACGGAAATACGTCTTATTTTACGACGCCTTTTCAGGACAGGACGCCTTACGACATAAGGAAAGCATATATAAACATAAACCTGCCGGTAGGAAGCGGACTCGATATCCATATCGGAAAGGAAAACGAGCTTCTGGGGTTCGAGGCGTTTAATCCTATAAGAAACTGGAACAATACGTATTCGCTTCTCGATGCCGTGGAACCGGCAACTTTGACCGGCGTGTTCTTGACATACAACTTTATTCCGGCTCTGACCTCGACCCTCGGAATAGCAAATACTATCAACTCTGCCGTTCCCATAGACAACCTGCCGGTTATCGAGCTTAACGAAAGTTATGCGGCTACAGGCATGCTGACGTTTAACGGGGGATTTATATACGGGGAAAACAGCTATCTGGTAGGAAACGGCACGGGCGGCAGTACAAACGGACAGCTTTACGAAGACAACCTGAATAAAAGTTTTTACGGCTATATAGACGGCGTGTTCAGCCCGACTGCAGACTGGTCTTTTGTTGCGGATTACGAGCTTGGGCTCGGCGGCGGAATAAACGGCTCCGTGCTTGGCGAAAACGGTATAACGGCTGGTTCTTATTCGGGTTATCCCGTTTTAGTCCAGACTTCAAGCAATACATACGACAAATCCCGTTTTTACGGCATAGCCGGCTATATTCACCACCAGCATAATTACGGTTTCGGACAGCTGGCGGAAACTTTAAGGGAAACGGCCGCATACGACCAGAACGGCATGTGGGAGATGACGAGCACTCCTGGAACGGGCGATACATACATAGATTCTACGCTAACGTTTGCTTATCAGCCGTCTTTTAAAAACTTTAAAGACGTGCAGTTCAGGTTCGAGCTGGAGCATCAAGGGTCTAACCATAACGTTTATTTAGATTCTAACGGTTTGCAGACCCATTCCCAGCAGAACACTATAAACTTAATGGTTTTATACAGTTTTTAACGGCAATATTGCAACCGCCCCGTCAGGCTGACGCCTGACACCCCTCCTTAAAAAGGATGGGAGCTTTAAAAGGTGATATTAATTAAATTAACGTAATTTAAGGAGGAGGTGAAAGTAAAAATGAAGAAGATAGAAGCTATTATTAAGCCCTTTAAAATCGACGACGTCAAGGAAGCATTGAACGGGATAGGCATTCACGGAATAACCGTTACGGAGGTCAAAGGTTTCGGAAGGCAGAAGGGGCAT
>JAKAKK010000059.1 GCA_021813525.1 bacterium | reverse complement strand
ATTTACCGGAAGTAAACACTTACGAAATGTTTAAAAAGAAATTTTTAGATATAGCCGGTTTTATGTTCTCGGCAAGGCCGACCGCCGTCAATCTCGGCTGGGCGGTTGACAGGATTAAGGGGCTTGTGGAAACCGGAACCGATTTAAAAGGAATAGTAGGCCGCATAAGAGTCGAAGCCCTCAAGATTTACGACGAAGACATAGAAATCAACAAAAATATGGGACGTTACGGAGCCGCGCTTTTGAAAGACGGTTTCAACGTTCTAACCCACTGCAACGCCGGCGCGCTTGCCACCGCGGGTTACGGCACCGCGCTGGGAGTCATAAGGGCGGCGGTTTCGCAAAATAAAAAAATATCCGTAATTTCAGACGAAACAAGGCCGTTTCTTCAGGGAGCGAGGCTTACGACATGGGAATTGATGGAAGACGGGATACCCGTAACTCTTATCGCCGACAATTCCGCGGGGCTTTTAATGAGAAAAGGCAAGATCGACGCAGTAATAGTAGGCGCCGACAGGATAGCTTCTAACGGAGACGTTGCAAATAAAATAGGCACTTATCAGGTAGCGGTCCTGGCTAAGGAAAACAATATTCCTTTTTATGTAGCCGCCCCCCTTTCCACGATAGATATAAATCTTAAATCCGGCGATGGGATTCCCATTGAAGAACGGGATATAAACGAGGTTCTCACGGTATTCGGCAAAAGGATCGCGCCGGAAAACGCAAAGGCTTTAAATTATGCTTTCGACGTAACTCCAAACAGATTGGTATCTGCCATAATAACAGAAAAAGGAATTCTTTATCCCGATTATAAAAAATCTATTGCGGACGCTTTCGGCAAATGATAATATTGTTAAGTATATAAGTCTAAAATTAAATTTTAAAAGAGAGAAAAATTATGAAAGGCAAAAAAACAGCCGGCAAGAAAAGCGGCAGTCCCTTTGAAGGCTCAAAAGTATGGCTCGACGGTAAATTCGTCGATTATAAAGACGCAAAGGTTTCCGTAAACAGCCATTCCCTGCATTACGGCCTGGGCGCATTCGAAGGGATAAGATGCTATGAAATTAAAAAGGGAGGTTCGGCCGTTTTCCGGTTAGACGAACATATCGACAGGCTTTATAACTCCTGTCATATTCTCCAGATACCCGTTTCTTACGATAAGAAAGAAATTAAAAAAGCAATTATAGAAACCGTTAAAATAAATAAATTTAAAGAATGTTACATAAGGCCTCTTATCTTTATAGGAGACGGAGGCGGACTCGGCATATTCATAAAAAATTACGATACCAAGGTGTCGATTTCGGCATGGTACTGGGGAGCATATCTCGGCGAAGAAGCCCTCAAAAACGGTATAAGAGCCAAAGTTTCGTCGTATGCGAGATTTCACGTAAATACATTTATGGGCATGTCTAAATCTACCGGACAATATATAAATTCAATTCTTGCCAAAAAAGAGGCCGTTAACGCCGGTTACGACGAGGCTATAATGTTAGATACTTCAGGTTTTGTCTGCGAGGCGAGCGGCGAAAATATCTTTGTTTATTCCGGGGGCTATATCAAAACTCCGCCGCTGTCGTCCGTTTTGCCCGGCATTACAAGGAACAGCGTTATTGAAGTTATGGAAAAAGAAATGGGTTTAAAGATTAAAGAAGAAAGAGTAACGAGAGACGAACTTTATATCGCCGACGAGGTTTTTTTAACGGGAACCGCCGCCGAAGTCACTCCGGTGAGAGAAATAGACGACAGAAAAATCGGCATGGGAAAAGCCGGCAAGATTGCCCTTGAACTTCAGAAAACCTTTTTTAACATAGTGAAAGGCGGAAATAAAAAGTACGAAAAATGGCTTACGTACGTTCGCTAAAAAATAGAGGGTAATAATTGAAAATACTTTTAACCGGCGGGGCTGGATTTATCGGAAGCCACGTTGCTGACGAACTTATAGCGAAGGGAAACCGCGTCGTTATAATCGACAATCTTTCGACAGGTTTTGAATATAATATTAATCCCGAATCAAAATTCATAAAAGCGGATATTACCGATTTTAAAAAAATTGAAGAAATATTTGCGGAAGAATTGCCGGAAATAGTGTATCATTTTGCGGCTCAGATAGACGTCAGAAAATCCGTTTCGGACCCTCTGTTCGATGCCCGGACCAATATTATGGGGACGTTAAATCTGATTAAAATTTCCAACGATATCAAGGTAAAAAAATTTATTTTTTCTTCTACGGGCGGCGCTATATACGGCGATACCGACGTCAGGCCTACCCCCGAAAACCACCCGGAATGGCCGCTGTCTCCTTACGGAATAGCAAAACTTGCAACGGATAAATTCTTAAATTATTACGGCGAAGTATTCGGCCTTAAATATGTATCCCTCCGTTACGGAAACGTTTACGGACCGAGGCAGAATCCTCACGGAGAAGCCGGAGTCGTAGCGATTTTTTTAAATAAGATGCTTAACGGCGGACAGCCGGTCATTAACGGAGACGGAAATCAAACCCGCGATTACGTTTATGTTAAAGACGTCGTTAAGGCGAATATTTTATCGCTGGAAAATATGGATAAAATCGGAATATATAATGTCGGCACCTCTATCGAGCTCAGCGTGAACGATTTATTTAAAGAAATTAATAAAAATTTCGATAATAAATATAAAGAGGTTCACGGACCCGCTAAACTCGGCGAACAGAAAACAAGCTGTCTGAGTTACGAGAAAATTAAAAAAGATATGAATTTTATACCGGAAACTGATTTTGGCGAAGGAATTAAGGAAACATATAAATGGTTCCTATTTAATAACCGGAGGTGAATACAATGGCAAATAAGCCGATAAAAAAAGAAACAAAGAAACCGTCGACAAAAAAGAAATAACTTTTATTCGGGATTTTATTTATTTTATTTTGGGTCGGGGGGTTAATGCAATGTATAAATTTGCTTTTATCTGCTGACCCATTTATTCCCTTTCAACTTAAACCTATACGGCAGTAAGGCGTGTTCTGCGGCGTAGCCTACGCCTATTCTCGGCGTTTCGATAATATCTTCCGCCGTTATATTTATATTCCTGTCTTCAAGCCAGATATCCAGTTTATTTTTTTTCTTATCTATATTATTATTATCGCAGACGGGAATACCGTTATGCCTTAAATCTATTCCGAGCGCTATAGTTAAAAGGCCGGGGCCGGACGTGAACCTGCCGAACCATCCTGCAGTTTTATTTTTACCTGTTTTATTCTTTAGCGTGGATTTTCCCGCTTTAGCTCTTTCTTTTCTCATAAGCATAATGTCTAAGCCTATTTCCGGCTCTATAGCCCTTATCAAAACGGCATCGGCATTATTCTCCCTGCCGGTTACCACGTTGAATAGATAATACATGCCGTAGATAAAATAAACGTAGGCATATCCGCCCTCTTTGTAAAGGTTTTTATTTCTTTCGGTTTTGCGGTTGCCGTATCCGTGGGATGCCTTATCTATGGCCCCTAAGTATGCCTCCGTCTCGACTATTTTTCCCCCGGTAATTCCTTCTCCGCCGATATCCGTCAATAGATACTTCCCAATAAGTTCCTTTGCGATTTTTACCGTGTCTTCCCTGACGTAAAAAGATTTGTCCAATTTCTTAAAAGCCATCTCTATCCGGAAAAATTTATAAAAAATACTTGTTTCTATTTAAGAATACTTGAAAAAGTTCTATCAGCATAGGTATCGAATCGGCAATTAAATTTACGTGTCCTCCCGGCTTATGATGCCAGTTCACGCTCTTTTCTTTTACTTTTATGCCGTTCAAAAGGGCTATATATAGTATCTCGACGTCAAACGAAAAGCCTTTTATTTCGGATTTTGCAAAAAGTTTTTTTGCGGACTGCATCCTGAACGCCTTGAATCCGCACTGCGAGTCGAAGAAATTTATTCCGAGGAGCTTTGATTTAATCAGGCTGAATGTTCTGCCTACCATATTTCTGAAGGGGGGCTGAATTATAACCGAGCCTTCCGGCAGATAGCGGGAACCTATTATAACGCCGGTTTCCGGTTCTTCTTTGAATATGTCTATAAATGCCCCGATTTCGGAGGGGTCGGTCGATAAATCCGCATCCATAAAAAAAACATATTCGTTTTCTTTATCCGCAGACATAACGCCTTCTTTAACCGCGGCGCCTTTACCGCTTTTAGTGATAGTAATGACTCTTAAATCGGCCGAAAGGGTATCTTTAAGCACGTTTAACGTTCCGTCCGTGCTTCCGTCGTCCACGACTATAATTTCGTAAATATATTTTCTTGGCTTCAGATACGACCTTAACGCAACTATAGTCTGTTTAATTCTTTTTTCTTCGTTGTAGGCCGGAATTATTATTGATAAAGAAGTCTTGACGTTTTTATATTTTTTGTAATCTAAATTTTCGGTCATATTTTTATTCCTTAATAAATATATTATAATGTTTTGAAGCAATATACAATTTAAAAAATTTATATTTATAGTATAATATATATTTAATATGGCTAAAAATCCGAAATTCACTATTCTTTTATATCATAAAATAGGAAAGTATCCTCAAAACGCAAAATTTCCGGGACTTTATGTTACGGAGGACGATTTCGACAGACAAATCAAATATTTAAAAAATGCAGGATATATTTTTTTAACGCTTTCGGAACTAAAAACTTTATACGATTATTATTACAAAGCAAAGGAAACCGGTTCGCCGGATTCGGCTCAACTTATTAATCCAACCTCGGTCCGCGAAAAGAAAAAATATGCGGCTATTACATTTGACGACGGTTCTAAGTCGGTTTATTCGGGCGGGTTAAAGGTCATGCGGAATAACCGAGTCAAAGCTACCGTTTTTATGGTTCCCGGACTCATAGGCGGGGTTAACGAATGGGATATAAAAAACGGGGAAAATTTAGACGAAATGCTTAGCCTATCCGAGCTTAAAGAAATGTGCGGATACGGAATAGAAATAGGCGCCCATACCATGACGCATCCCCGTCTTACTCAGATTTCATCCGTGGAAGCTTTTAACGAAATTTCCCTTTCAAAAAAAAATCTGGAATATTTATTGGGAGTAAGCGTAAACTTCTTTGCATATCCCTACGGAGATTATAGCGAAGAAACGGAAAAGCTGGTTGAAAAAGCGGGTTTTTACGGCGCATGTATTACCAAAACCGGCATAGTAAAAAAAGGGGCGGATTTTTTCGCATTAAAAAGAGTTGCGATAAGGCATAATACCGGGTTTTTTAAATTCAAAAGAAAAATATGGAAAGTCGGACTCTTTTATTAATTTAATATCTGTTCCCGATATAGGTATAAATATGAACATATTAATAATAAAATTAAGTTCTATAGGCGACTGCCTCCTTGCTACTCCGGCTATAGAATCGATAAGAAAGGGGTATCCCGACAGTTTTATTACGTGGCTCGTAGAAGATAAAGCCGGAGATATAGCTCTTTTAAACCCCCATGTAGATGAAGTCTTAATTATCGATAAAAAAAAATTCAAAATCAAGGACTATTTATCGTTAGTTAAAAAATTAAGGAAGCGCCGTTATGATTTATCGATAGATTTACAGGGGGTTGACAGAACGTCTATTTTTGCTTTTTTAAGCGGAGCGCCGTTGAGATATACCGAGGAATATGCAGACCTCGGGTTTTTAAGCAATAAAAAGATTGCGAGGAAAGGAAGGCCGCCCGAACATGCCGTTCAATTTTATCTTTTTTTAGCGTCCGGCGCAGGCGGCGAAAAAATAGAAGAACCTGAGCCTACGCTCGTAACGTCCGAAAAAGATAAAAAATTCGCTTTGAATTTTTTGGAAAGCAATTTTCCAAAACCGGAAAAAAAAGAAATATTTATAGGAATAAATCCAACCGGGGCGTGGAAGACTAAAAGATGGCCGGTTAAATATTTTATTGAGATTTCTAAAAGATTAATAAATTCTTTTAGCGCCAATATAGTAATATTCGGAGGTAAAGGCGAAGATTATCTGGCGGACGAAATATTAAACGCCATAAACAGCCCTAAAATCGCAAGCGCGGTCGGCAGGACGACTTTGAAGCAGGCTAAGGAACTCCTTGCGGGAATGGATTATTTTATAACTCCGGATTCCGGACTTATGCATATCGCATCTTCGCTCTCCGGACTTAAAACCATAGCTCTGTTCGGACCGACCGATCCGGAACTTACCGGTCCGGTCGGAAAAAATTTTACCGTTTTAAGGGACAATCTTATATGCATACCGTGTTTTAAAAAAGAATGTCCGTTAAATAAAATAGAAAATAATAATTTGACGGAATGCGTTTTATGCATGAAACGAATTAAACCGGATGACGTTTTTGAAATAATAAAGCAGGATTTGGAAATAAATAAAACAAATAAGACAACGTAGAAAGATAAATTTTTGCATATGAAGTATTCGGATAATATAAAAGATTTCTTGATATTCGGGCATAACTATATAGGCGACGTTTTGACGTTGACTCCGGCTATTCGGGCGTTAAAGCTGAAGTTTCCGGAAAGCAGAATTACGGCCGTCGTTTCTAAGAGCGCCTCGTATGTTTTGCGAAGAAATCCCGACATATGCAGGATTATAGAGACGGAGAAAATTAACGGTATCAGGGGTATTGCCGGTATTTTTAAGCTGTTGGGAACGCTTAACGGCATTAAAAAAAAGAACGGGCATAAATTTTACGCCTGCATTAATTTTTTAACGTCTTTTAAATTTTCTCTTTTAGGATTTTTGTTAACTAAAAAACAGGTCGGACAGAGAAAGTTTTTAAATAATTTTTTTCTGCGCGACCGTATAATATTCGATAAAAATTTAAATAATATAGATAAATCGTTAAAATTTATCGAACCGTTCTATATAAACGCCGGTGAAAAATATTTCGACAGGAACTGCGTTTATAACGTCGAAAATACCGATATTAAAAATGCCGAAAATATTTTAAAGAATTCGTTTAACGGTTACGGGATAAACATAGATGCGCAAAATTTTAAATTTGTTTTATTTTCTCCGGGCTCCACGAGGAAATCTAAAGAAGCGGACCCGGATTTGTTTTCTCTCTTCGCGGATTACTTAAATAAAAAAGGTTTTTATACCGTAATTACGGGAAGCAAAAATGACAGACGGACTTCTAAAAAAATTTACGACAAAATAGAAAATAAACGTTTAAATGCGAATTTAACCGGTTTAACCGATATTTATACTCTAGGCGGGTTGATTAAAAAATCGTCTTTGTCGGTCTGCGTAGATAACGGAACAATGCATTTATCTTCCGCGATAAATACTCCGGTCATTGCTCTTTTCGGCTCTACCGACCCCGCCGTCTGCGGTCCTTCGTCCGGCAATGTTTACATAATAGATAAAAAAGCCGAATGTTATCACTGTTTTTATAGGGATTGCCCGAAAGACGGTTTTTATGCGCACGGTTATCCGGACTGCATGGGGAATATTATGCTAGAAGATTTAACCGCCGGATTCGAGTTTTTATTAAATTCCGGTAAAAATTCTAAATAAATAAATTATAAAAAATGAAAATTTCAGGCTTTACTTTTATCAGGAACGGCAATTTAATGGGATATCCTTTTAAGGAGTCTATAATGTCCGCCCTTCCTTTAGTCGAAGAGTTTGTAGTCGTGGTATGCGAAAGTACCGATGACACTAAAAAAGAACTCGAAAGGTTAAGAGACGAAAACCCGAAAATCAAATTAATAGATTCCGATTGGAATGTTACCAAAAAGAGCGGCAGTATAATGTCGGAAAAGACGAATATCGCGATAAAAGAAATTACGGGAGATTACGGACTTTACGTTCAGTGCGACGAGGGCATTCACGAAAAAGACTACAATAAGATAACCCGCGTGCTCGAGGATAATATTAATAACAGAAATATAAAAGGCTTCGTTTTCGATTATATACATTTTTTTGGAGGGTATTTTTCCTATGCGAAGAAGTCGGAAAAAAAGTTTTTTTACGACAAAGAAGTCAGGATTATAAGAAACGACGGAACCGTTTTTTCATGGGGGGACGCTATGGGTTTTAAGGATGCAGGCGGGGTAAAAATAAATATCGAAAACAAAAATGCCGTCCTTCTCAATGCAAATATGTTTCATTACGGCAGGGCAAAAAATCCCGCCGGTATGTATAAAAAAGACAGGGAAATGGAAAGGCTTTATAATTTCAGGATAATAAACAGGTTAAAAAATTGGGTTTCGAACTACGACCCGCGGGTGGATAAATATATATATTCCGATTTCAGCTGGCTTGAAAGAATTGAAAGAAAAAATCTCGATTTTCACCCTGCCCCTTTTAGGGAGCTTGCGTCTAAACAGGATTGGGATATAGACGATTTTAAGACATTTATGAAAGAAAAAAAAGGGACGTCGCATTTTTTTAAAATGCTGATATACAGATTAGTAAAAGATTCAATAAACGAAACGTCTAACGCGGCAAAAAAAATAAAAGCTTTTTTAAAATTACGGCAAAGTTAATGAAAATTTTGGAATTTATAACCCCTTCAAACATAGGCGGCGCAGAAAATTACGTCGTTAATTTATCCCAAAAATTTGCGGAGAAGGGGCATGAAGTTTTTATTTTATCGTCGGCAGGCGAAAGCGGCAAAAATCAGGAATTATCGGTTTTAAAATTTTTACAAAACAGCGGCGTGCCTTTTAAGGTCACGACCTGCAGTTTTAAATATAATCCCCTGGCAATATTAAGCATTGCTTATTTTATAAAAAAGAACAAATTCGATATAATTCATACGCATCTGTCGAAAGCAAATTTTATCGGAGCATTGGCCGCTAAAATTGCCGGAATAAAATCCGTATCGACCGCGCACGGACTTAATAAAAAAAACCAGTATAAATATAGCGATTATGTAATATGCGTTTCCAAAGCGGTAAGAGAAAACCTGATTTTGCAGGGTATGAACGGCGGAAAGCTCGACGTTATTTATAACGGAATAGATACCGAAAAATTCAATCCCGAAGCGGAAGGACTTCCTAAAAAAAAATACGCCTCATCCGCCGCAGGTCCGGAAACGGACGGCAGCGTCAGGCCGTTTAACGTCGGAATGCTTGCGAGGCTTTCCCGCGAAAAAGGGGTAGAACTATTTTTAGACGCCGCAAAATTTGTTCTGCTTGAAATACCGGAAGCTAACTTTTTTATTGCGGGAACGGGACTTTTGAAAGACGAGCTTATTAAAAAAGCTAAAGATTTGGGTATTTACAATTCGGTATATTTCGTAGGGTTTGTCGGCGGCAATCTTGTTTCTTTCCTTCAGGAATTGGACGCGGTTGTTTTTCCGTCTTTAAAAGAAGGACTCCCTCTTGCCCTGCTGGAATCTATGGCAATGGAAAAGGCGGTAATAACTTCCGATGCCGGGGGTATGCCGGAAGTCGTGGAGGACGGCAGGAACGGTTTTGTAGTAAAGAGCGGCGATATAAATGCTATTTATCAAAAGCTGGTTTTCGTGTATAATAACATAGATGCGGCAAGGGAAACGGCTAAGGAAGCCAGAAAAACGATTATAGAAAAATTTAATATACGGGATTGCGCCGATAAAACGCTCGATTTGTTTTCAAGATATGTCTAAAGAACTGCTTAATATAATAAAAAAATTCGACAGGGCGAGAATACTTGTAGTCGGGGATATTATGGTTGACCATTTTGTTTACGGAACGGTAAGCAGGATATCTCCCGAAGCTCCGGTTCCCGTCGTTAACGTAAAATCCGAAAAACTAATGCCGGGCGGAGCGGCAAACGTCGTAAACAATGCGGTTAAACTCGGCGCTAAAGTTTACGTAGCAGGAGTTGTAGGAGACGATTACAACGGAGATATATTAAAACGTTTAGTCGGCAAAAGCGGCGGGAAAGATAAACCCGAAGTAAAAGTCGATTCCTCATACATTCTGACTTTAAAAAACTTTCAAACCATTATTAAAACCAGGGTTATTGCGCATAACCAGCAAATTGTGAGATTTGACAGGGAAGACAACGGGAAATTTACGGCTCAGGTTTACAAACGGCTGATGGACGGAATAAAAAAAATAGCGGACGATATAGACGCCGTTATAATTTCGGATTACGGCAAGGGACTTATAGAAAGAAAATTTTTTTCTTCCCTCGTGAGCTTTTTAAGGGAAAAGAACAAATTTATCGCTCTCGACCCTAAGGTCGAAAATTTTAAATTTTATAAAAACGTTTCTATTTTAACGCCTAATATTAATGAAACCTCGGGAGGTTCCGGAGTTAAAATTAACGACGAGAAGACCCTTGAAAAAGCGGGCAGGACTATTATTAAAAAGATAAAGCCGGATTATCTGCTTGTAACCCGCGGCGAAGACGGCATGTCTCTCTTTAGCGGCGGCGCAGGTAACGGAGGCAAGCCTTTGCATCTGCGCGCGCGGGCAAAAGAAGTATATGACGTTACGGGAGCCGGAGATACCGTTATTTCTACCCTTGCGGTTGCAAAAAGCGTCGGCGCAAGCATTACAGACGCCTGTTATATCGCGAATGCCGCAGCAAGCATTGCCGTATCTCAGCTGGGCACATACGCCGTAGGAGCAGACGAACTTGCGGCGCTGTTAAGTTCGGATTAAACGGCCTAACCGGTTTTAAGGTGAAAAATATAATAAATTATTAAATTCCGTTAAATATTACTAAATGCAGAAACTTATTAACGTAGGATTCGGAAACGTAGTATTGCAGAGCAGGGTGGTGGCCGTCGTTTCCCCCGGCTCTTCCCCCATGAAAAGACTAAGAGACAGCGCTAAAGACGGCAATAATTTAGTAGATGCCACGGAAGGAAGAAAGACTAGGTCGGTGATAATTACCGATTCGGGGCATATTATACTTTCCGCTCTTAATACTTCAACCATTATAGCGAGATTGGAAGGCAAAGATTAGGGAATATAATCATATATGGCGGACGAAAAAAGCATAGAATTTGAAGATAAAAGACTGCATACCGACGGGAAACCTAAGGGCTTAATTTTTGCGGTTTCGGCGCCTTCGGGTACCGGCAAGACTACTTTATGCAATATGCTTTTGCAGGAGTTTAAAGACATAAAGCCGAGCGTTTCATTTACGACCAGAGCAAAAAGAAACGGAGAAGAAAACGGAATAAGTTATCATTTTATTAATGATGCGGAATTTGATAGAATGATAGAAGAAGGCGAATTTATAGAATGGGCTAACGTTTTCGGCAAAAGATACGGAACGGCATATAAATCGGTTTTTAATCCTGAACGCTTATCGGATATTCTATTGGAAATAGACGTTCAAGGGGTCGAAAAACTTCTTAAAGCATATCCGGATGCGGGAAAATCCGATAATCCTTCCGACGGCGTTAATAATAAAACCGGGTCGAACCGTCCGATTACTATATTTATTACTCCTCCTTCATATGAAGACCTCTGCGTGAGGCTGAAAAAAAGAGGCGGCATGGAAGACGCCGAATTAAATAAAAGGCTTAATACGGCTTATAATGAAATTAAAAAAAGCGCAGTTTACGATTATATTATTACAAACGACGATTTAAACGAGGCATACTTAAAACTGAAATCTATCGTAATTGCGGAAAGATGCAAAAATTTGCAAAAGAAATAAATTTCTGCCGCAGGATTAAAATTTTTTCTAATAGCGTAAAATTAAAATTATAAGGAGAAAACGTCAAATGGCAAGAGTAACTATCGAGGATTGCTTAGTTAACGTGGAAAACAGGTTCGCGCTTGTAATAATAGCCGCAAAAAGAGCAAGACAGCTTATGGAAGGCGCTCAAACTAAAATAGTCTCAAAGAATAAATCTATCGTCGTTGCTTTGAGGGAAATAGCAAAAGGTTACGTGGGAGTAAAACAGAAATAGCGTCTTTTCCGCTATTTAGCTAGCATTATTACTTCGTTACGTTTTGTACTTACTTTATTCGGATAAACTATGGCTCCTTCAAACGAAAATCTTGTTACCGTCAATCCTTCAGGCGATTTTAGTTCGCTGAATAATCTTATAGAACTATTTAGAAACAATATAAACAGTATCGACGACGTGAGTATGGAAGAAATTCACGGCGAAAAGTTCAAGCTGTTTAAAAAAGCGTATAATTTTTCTAAAAGAGTTCATCAAGGTCAAAAAAGAGTATCGGGAGAACCCTACCTTACGCACCCGATAGAAGTTGCGGCTATCGTTGCCGGATTAAGAATGGATTGCGCTTCCGTCGTTGCGGCGCTTCTTCACGATACCGTAGAAGATACCTTAACCACCATAGAAGATATAAAGCAGGAATTCGGGGATGAAGTAGCTTTTATAGTCGAAGGCTTAACCAAACTCGGAAAACTATCCTTTAAGAGTTCGGAAGAGCTTGAAGCAGAAAATATAAGAAAGATGATAGTTGCAATGGCTAAAGATATAAGGGTAATAATTATAAAATTAGCCGACAGACTGCACAATTTACGTACGCTCGACGCCCTTCCCAAAGAAAAACAAATTAAAATAGCACAGGAAACGCTTGATATTTATGCGCCTCTCGCCAACAGGCTCGGAATATTTTTTATAAAAAGCGAGCTTGAAGACCTGTCTTTTAAATATTTGAATTCAGAAAGCTATAAGGACCTGTCTTTCAGAATAAATAAAAAAAAGACCGAAAGAGAAAAATATATAGAAAAAGTTACGGGTATTCTTAAAGAAAATTTAGAGAAGCATAACCTGAAAGCGGAAATTTACGGAAGGCCCAAGCATTTTTACAGCATCTATAGAAAAATGATAGAACAGCATGTCAGCTTCGAAGATATTTACGATTTGCTGGCTCTAAGAATCATAGTCGATACGGAAACGGAATGTTACGAAGCTTTAGGCATAGTCCACTCGATTTGGAAGCCTATTTCCGGAAGAATCAAAGATTACATAGCGATGCCCAAGGCTAATTTATACCGTTCACTGCATACGACGGTAATCGGTCCCGAGGGTATGAGGGTCGAAATACAAATAAGAACCAAACAGATGCACTTCATAGATGAATTCGGTATTGCCGCCCACTGGAAATATAAAGAGAATATGGCCGCAGAAAAAGAAGACGTCGAGCAGTTTAACTGGCTGAGACAACTCGTAGAATACCAGAGGGAACTTAAAGACCCGCACGAGTTTTTAGACAGCGTAAAAATAGACCTTTTTCAGGAAGAAGTTTATGTTTTTACCCCCAAAGGAAAAGTTATCGCTCTTCCCAAGGATTCTACGCCCATAGATTTTGCGTATTATATACATACGGAGGTAGGCGACAAGGCCACCGGTGCGATAGTCAACGGCGTGATCGTTCCGCTGAGGCAGAAGCTCTCCAACGGGGATATAGTCGAGATTATCGCTAAAGAAGGACATCATCCTTCAAAAGACTGGCTGAGATATGCAAAATCATCGAAAGCTATTTCTAAAATAAGAAATTATATAAGGCAGACCGAAAGGGACGAAAGCGTAGAAGCCGGAAAAGAATTACTGGAAAGAGAGTTTAAAAAACTCGAAAATAAAACCGCAGATTTTAAAGAATTAGTCGTCCAGTCCGTACAGAAACTTTCTCTTAAGAACGAGGACGATCTTTTTGCCGGAATAGGCTACGGCAAATATTCTCCGCCGTACTTATTCTCATTAGTCATGCCCGGCTATAAAAAAACCGATAAGCTGTCTTTAATAACAAAAACTACCGGCAACGTAATCAGTAAAATTCTGCAAAAAATTAAGCCCGGCTCTGGAAAAAGCGAAGCTATCGTGTCTCCTTTCGGGGGCGACCTGCTTTATAAACTTGCGGGATGCTGCCGTCCTATACCCGGCGACGATATAGTAGGGTTTATTTCGAGGGGAAGAGGCGTTATAGTCCATAAAACGGATTGCAAAAATATAATCGGAATAGATAAAAGCAGGCTTATAAACGTGAGTTGGAAAGAGGCGTCCGGCAGGCAAAATTTATCCGCCGGAGAGTTTTTCGAAACAAAGATAAGGATTATAACCGACGATAAAAAAGGTATTTTAGGCGACATAGCCTCTTTAATTTCGGCAAAAGGGGCTAATATATCCAAGGCTCAAGTAAGAACTATTAAAGACGGGAGAGCCGTCCACTTATTCGATATCGAGGTCAGGGACAATAAACAGGCCGATTCTATTATAGACGGCATAAAATCGATCAAAGGCGTTATAAAAGTAAACAGGGTAGTTCAGTAATAAATAAAATAAAAAGAACATAAAAGAAAAGGCGCCGTATAAAACAGAGCCGGCGCCTTTATTTTTTTTTTACTTTTCGCACTTTTCGCAAGTTTTAATGCCTAGCAATGAATACAGTGCGCAGAAGCCGGTTATGCCGGTAATGAGAATTATCAATCCTACGACTATTAATACAATTCCTAAAACTTCGGCAGAACCAACTTCAAAAACGCCTATAGCCAGAAGAATTATACCGAGTATAACTCTTATAACCCTGTCGGTAGTTCCTTCATTTACTTTCATTACTACACCCCCTTTTAAATTTTTTTAAATATATCAATATATAAATATTAATATACAATTAGTTTATCATATAATTTCTTAAAATCAATTGTTAATTTCAGCGGAATTTCAAGACAATTTAGACGGTTGACAAAATACTGATTAAATAATATAATCATTTATTCTATACAAATTATATTTATTTTTTAAAAAAGGGGAATTTTAAAATGTCGAGAGTTTGCAGTATTTGCGGAAAGGGTATTCAATACGGCAATAAAGTATCGCATGCCAATAACAAAACAAAAAAAGTATCGCTCCCGAATTTACATACGGTAAAAGCGGCAGTTTCTTCCGGCGGCAATAAAAAGATTAAGGTTTGCGCAAAGTGCCTTAAAGCCGGCAAGGTAGTTAAAGCCGTCCGCTAAAAGACAAAAAATAGAGATAACGGACTTAAAAGTCCGTTATCCGACCGATTCAAATTATTTCCTTAAAAACGCTATATGCTCCATATGGTAAGTTCTCGGAAACATATCCGTTAAATTTATCCGTTCAATCTTATAGCCGGTTTCCGCAAAAATTTTTAAATCCCTCAAAAGAGTCATAGTATCGCATGATATATATATAACGCATTCGGCGTTCAGCGCGGCTATTTTAGGAACCAAACCTTTGACGCCGGCTCTAGGCGGGTCTAAAACTATTAAATCGCATATTTTTTTATTTTTTCCCGCTACCGCTTTATCGAGATAATCCGCGGCGTCTGATTCGACGAATTTAACGTTTTTAATATCGTTTAAAATCAGGTTTTTTTCGCCAAGTTTTATCGAGAAGCCGCTTGATTCGACCCCCGTAATATTATCCGCAAACGGAGTTAAAAAAAGAGTGACATTTCCGTATCCGCAATATAAATCTAGAGCGTTGATAAAATTGCGCCCCCTTTCCGCGGCAATGTTTTTCAGATATTCCGTAACGGCGGTTATAATGTTTTCATTCTGCTCTTTATTGACCTGAATAAAAGTAGGAAGGTCGTACGAAAATTTTTTGTCTTTTACCGTAAAATAATTGACTCGTCCGCCGCCGCCGTTTTGCGCAGCGTTAATTTCTGAGCCCGGTTCGTATTTAACGGTTTTTCCGCCTTGAAATTCAAAAAAAATGTTATCGGCCCCGGTATTTTTTGCCGCATCCTTTGCGAATTTCGCTAATTGTTTTAATGCAGGCGGATTATCTTTAAAACCGAATATTATATTTTTTATTCCGGCATCTGCCAGCGTTACATTAGTAATCTTTTCAAAAATAGTATTTTTATAAGTTTTATCCGATAATATCCCCCTTACGTTTTTTAGCATCCCGTTTATGCTCTCTTGTGCAAGATAGCAATATTCTACGTCTATTACATGATGAGTCGATTTTTTATAAAATCCTATGTAAGGCGGTTCTACTTTTAATCCGATTTTTTGCCTGTAATTAAGATAATTTTGATTTGCCGGATTGCTTGTTATGCGGACATCGTCGATATTAACCGTATTTTTCAGAGTTTTTTTAAATTCGGTTTTAAAAATTTCCGTTTTCCGATAAATTTCTTCTTCATAGGGCATATTAAGATAGCCGCATCCGCCGCAAACGCCGAAATGCCTGCAAACAGGCTCGATTCGTTTAGGTGAAGGCGTAATAATTTCGACTATTCTGCCGAACGCGTAGTTTTTATGTTCGTCGAATATTTCTATTTTCAGGGTATCCCCTGGAACCGCATAGCCGACGAATATAACCTTAGAATTAATTCTTCCGACGCCCCAGCCTCCGTAAGCAATCGAATCTATGTGTATTGTTTCCAGCAGTTTCGCCCCCTTGTTTTTTTAATTATTATATTATATTATTTATAAGGTTTTAAGTGGAGAAAAATAAAATAAGGAAAGAAATATGAAAGGCATTATTCTTGCGGGCGGCAGCGGAACAAGGCTTTATCCTATAACGCTGAGCGTCTGCAAACAGCTCCTGCCCGTTTACGATAAGCCCATGATTTATTATCCCCTGTCGAGCCTTATGCTTGCCGGCATCAGGGATATTCTTATAATAACGGCGCCGTCCGATTTGGATAAATTTAAAGCTATATTCGGTAACGGTAAAGATATCGGCCTTAATATCGATTATAAAGAACAGCCTTCGCCGGGCGGACTTGCCGAGGCGTTTATAATAGGCAGGGATTTCATCGGCGCGGACGACGTTTGTTTAATTTTGGGCGACAACATCTTTTACGGACACGGTATTCCGGAAAAGTTTAATTATGCTAAAGATATTATAAAGCGTAACGGGGGAGGCGTAATTTTTACGTATTACGTAGAAGACCCCCAAAGATACGGGGTTATCGAAATAAGCGGCGGAAAAGTCATATCCATAGAGGAAAAACCACGGAATCCAAAATCGAACTATGCGGTAACGGGAGTTTATTTTTACGATAACGAAGTAGTCAATATTGCAGGCTCGTTAAAACCGTCCGAAAGGGGAGAGCTTGAAATAACCGACGTAAATAATGCATATTTAAAACGCGGAAAACTTAACGCCGTAACGCTCGGCAGAGGTTATGCATGGCTTGACACGGGAACGCCGGAAAGCCTGCTCGACGCTTCAAAATTTATCGAAATGATGGAGAAAAGGCAGGGGCTGAAAATCGGATGCATAGAGGAAATCGCTTATAAAATAAACTATATTTCGGAGGAAGGGCTGATAAAACTGTCGAAAAAGTATATTAAAAGCGGTTACGGAAATTATATTTTAAAAATAATAAATGAAAATAAATACAATAATTTAATTTAAAAGGTAAAAAAAATACATGAAAATAAAAAAAATTGCCGCGGCGGTCTTATTAACCGGCATATTAGGATTGGGAAGCGGTTTCCTGCTTTCCGGGTGTTCGGGAGTCAACGATTCGTTAGAAAATGAGCATATTATGAACGGCGGCTGTTTCATAACATGTTATAATAAAACCAATGATACGGCCGATAAATATGCTTCCCCCGGAAAATACGCCATTATAAAACATAATCCGTGTTCCAAAAATATATTAGGCTGATTTATGCAGATGAACTTGGACTTCTGGAATATAGCGGACTGGTCTGCATTTGCCTTAACTTTAGCGGGAGTCTGGCAGTTAAGCTCACATAAAAAGTCCGGTTTTGCCATAAACGCTTTTGCTTCCATAGTATGGGTCGCTATTGGCGTACATTCCGGTTTAGCGGGCCTTACGGCTTTAAATATAATTTTAATACTGATATATATCAGGGGCTATATAAAAAAGTAATTTTAGTTTTAAAGCCTTTTAAATTTCAATAAATTTATAGTATAATATTATAATTCAAAAAAGGCCCCATAGTCTAGCGGTTAGGACGTTGCCCTCTCACGGCAGTAACACGGGTTCGAATCCCGTTGGGGCTGCCATTTTTAATTATGAATATAAGAAAAATTATATTTTTATCGATATTCATCTTAATTGCATTCGCTAATCCAGCCGCATCTGCCGCAGGCGAAAATCCTTCCTCAAAGAAAACTCCGCGCATTTTTGTTTATAGAGCGATAAAAAATCCTTCCGCGATAGCGGTAAATTCAAAAAACGAAATATTAATCGCGGGAGGCGGAAAAAACCGTTACGAAATTGCTGTTTTCAATATTTACGGAAAGAGGCTGAAAACGTTTATATACGGCGGCGCCGGGCATAAAGGCTTTAACGCCGTAAAAAACGGAATCGGAAAAGTTTACGTTTACGGCAACGGCGGCGTCTTAAAACCGTGGAGTATTTTTATAGGTAAAAAAGGAAATATATGGGTCGCAAACGAAGGAGGCAAAAAAGGATTTATATCGAAAATTTCCGCTAATAAAGGCAGAGTTCTGTTAAAGATAACTAATAATATCGATTTTCCTTATTCTATCGCGTTTACCAAAAGCGGCGGTATCGTCACGGCCGATTACGGAAACGGATTTGACGGATATATATCGGAATATAACCTAAAAGGCGTGTTTTTGAAGAAATTTACAAAAGGAATAGAAAATCCTTACTCCGTTTTAGCCGGAAATAACGGAAACATTTATGCCGTAAATTATAATAAAGGCAATATCGTATGTTTGTCGAAAACCGGAAAATTATTATGGAGTTCGTATAAAGATATAAGTTATCCTTATTCTATTTTATTAGGTAAGAACGGAAATATATGGGTGATTAACGACGGACCGGTTCAGGGAAGCATCGTTGAATATACCGCGGGTGGCAGAGTTATCAAATATATAACTTTCGGCGTAAGTTATCCTTACGGGGCGGCAACAGATAAGGCAGGCAATATTCTTGTCGCAAATTTCAACAACGATACGGTTTCGAAGTTCAATGAAAATGGTGAATTTATAGGGTTTGCCGGCAATATCAGGAAACCTATAGGAATAGCCGCAGATGAAAAAGGAGATGTTTTCGTTCTTAACGACGACGGCTATTTTACTAAAATAACGGCCAGGTAAAAATGTCTTATATAAAAAATTCGTTTATAAGATTAAGGACAAATCTTAAAAGAAAAATAATAAGATTTCAGGATAATTCGATATTTTATTTTTCCAGATGGATTTTTTTCGGAGTTTTAATAGGAATAATCGCAGGCGTAGGAGCAATAGTTTTTAATGCGCTTATAAGGTTTTTCAGATTTATATTTCAGGTAAGCATGGTGCATTATTATTCTCCAAGACCTGAACTTATGGGTCAGACCGGCGCGCCTCCCGATGCGCATCCCATAAGGTGGGCTATTCCGTTAATAATAATGCTCGGCGGTCTTATATCCGGTTTATTGGTTTATACTTTTGCCCCTGAAGCCGAAGGGCACGGAACGGATGCGGCGATAGACGCTTTCCATAATAAAGAAGGATATATAAGAGGAAGGGTACCGATTATAAAAACCCTTGCTTCCGCGGTTACGCTCGGTTCCGGAGGTTCCGGGGGCAGGGAAGGTCCGGTCGCCCAGATAGGGGCGGGTTTCGGTTCAGTCCTGGCTACGTATTTAGGACTGCCCGTGCCGGACAGGCGGACGATGCTGGTTGCCGGAATCGGCGCGGGCATAGGCGCTATTTTTAAATCTCCGCTTGCAGGCGCAATGTTCGGCGTCGAAGTTTTATATTCCGAAATGGACTTTGAGGGCGGAGCGCTAATGCTGGCAATAATCGCTTCTATCGTCGGATATTCCGTTTACGCATATTTTTACGCGGGCTTTAACCCGGTAGTCAGAACGCCTATGTTTACTTTTTCAAGGCCGGTAATTTTGGTTTTTTATGCTATACTCGGGGTTTTTTTGGCGTTTGCCGGAAATTTTTACGTCAGGTTTTTTTATTTCATCCACGATATTTTCAAGAAAATCAAAATTAAGCCGCATTTTAAACCTATGTTAGGCGGGGCGGCGGTCGGCGGGATAGCTTATTTTTTTCCGGAAATTATGGGCGTAGGATACGGTTGGCTGCAATTGGCGGTATTGGGAAAACTTACGATAATCACTCTTATACTTTTAGGATTTTTTAAGATAGTCGCTACGTCTTTTACGATAAGTTCCGGCGGTTCCGCCGGAGTTTACGCTCCGTCTCTGGTGATAGGCGGGGCGCTGGGAGGGGCGATAGGCGGCATTTTTCATATTTTACTGCCCCATTTAATATATGCTTCCGATATAGCGCCGTTTGTTTTAATAGGTATGGGAGGTTTTTTTGCCGGAGCCGCAAAAACTCCTATTTCGTCTTTATTAATGGTTTCCGAAATGACGGGAAGCTACGGTCTTCTTCCGCCATTAATGCTTGTTTCGGCCATAACTTTTATAGTCAGCGGAAAAAGAAGCATATACCGCAGTCAAAAAAGAAACAGAATGGAATCGCCGGCGCACTTTAAGGATTATTTGATTAAGCCGCTCCAGAGGTATTCCGTAAGCGACGTATTAGAAAAGGAAAGCGCCGGCCGCGCTAAAGCTATAGAGCCGGATATGCCTTTATACGAGATTATTAAAATCTTTTTTAATTCCAATTTTTTTATACATCCGGTTATAGACGAAACCGGTAAAATTGTCGGCATAATCAAATACGATAAAGTAAAAAATTTAATGATGACTTCTCCGGACGATTCCAGGACTGCAAAAGATTTAATGGAATCGTCTAATTTACCGAAAATTAAATTGACCGACACTTTAGATATCGCGGTGCATAATTTTTTTAGAAAAAATACCGACGAACTTATAGTAATCGATAAAGAAGGCGGTTACGGCGGCGTTTTAAGAAAAAGAGACGTAGTGCTTGCTATAGAAGAAGGGCAGAAATCGCCTTCTTTATCCGGTACGCCAAGCGGTAGCGTAAATGCGGAAAAGGCGTCGCCGTAAACGGAAAAGTGGTTTATTTTAACTAACAAAAATAGGTAAACAAAAAATTATGAAATGTGCCCTTTATTACAGCAATAAAGATATAAGGCTCATAGAAAAAGATATTCCTAAAATAAATGACTGCGAAGTCCTTATGAAGGTCGAAGCAAGCGGCATCTGCGGCAGCGACGTCATAGAATGGTACAGAAGAGACAAAGTTCCGCTTGTTTTGGGACACGAGGTTACCGGCGTGATAGTCGAAACCGGAAAAAACGTCAAAAAATATAAAGCCGGCGACAGGATTTGCGCCGCGCATCACGTTCCGTGCAATATATGCAAATATTGTCTTAGCGGGCATCAAACGGTATGCGAAACCATAAGGACTACTAACTTCGACCCGGGCGGATTTTCGGAGTATTTGAGACTTCCCGAAATAAACGTGAAAAACGGCATATACCTTTTGCCGGATTCAGTGAGTTTCGAGGAGGGGACGTTTATCGAGCCTCTCGCATGCGTCGTAAGGGGACAGAGGCTTGCGGGGGTGAAACCTGCGGATACCGTAATAGTTTTCGGCAGCGGGCTTTCAGGCCTTCTGCATATAAGCCTTTTAAGGGCAGCGGGCGCAAGCAGGATTATAGCGGTCGATATTAACGATAAACGGCTCGAATACGCCAAAAAATTCGGGGCGGATTATGCGTTTAACGCAAAAGATTTAAACGCGGACGCTGTTAAAGATATTAACGAAGGATTTTTAGCGGATATAGTAATTTTATCTACGGGCGCGGACGGCGCAATCTTGCAGGGGCTTAAATCGGTAAGGCGGGGCGGGACGGTTTTGTTTTTCGGAGCGGCGGACGAAGGAGCAAAACTTCCTCTTTCGATTAACGAAATATTCTGGAGAACAGAAGTTACGCTGTTAAGCTCTTACGCGGGGTCTATACTCGACCACAGGACGGCTCTCGAACTTATAAGGTCGGGCAGGATAAACGTTAAAGATATGATAACCGACAGATTTCCCCTCGAAGGCATCGCAAAAGGGTTTGAGCTTACCGCGAAAGCGAAGGATTCCCTGAAAGTCATAATAAATCCTTAAAGAAATATTATTATATATCGCAGACGCCGCCTTTTTCTTTTTCGAGATAGCACATCACTATGCCTGTCAGATATAAATCGGTAACGTATTCGGAAACCATTCTGTGAGTGTTAAAATGCGGCGCGATTGAAGAAACAGCCATTTTCATAATTTTAATGTAATCGGAATAATTTTTATAATATAAATCCATAATATTGAATTCTAATTTTCCGTACATATCGTTTAAATCGTGCATATCGTCCGAATAACTCAGGTCCGTCCATGCGGGTCTCGGTCCTATTCCCCATCCGTTAATTCCTTCCATGCACGCTTCGAGCCACCAGCCGTCTAATACGCTGAAATTGGGAACGCCGTTAAGGGATGCTTTCATTCCGCTGGTGCCGGAAGCCTCAAGAGGCCTCGTAGGATTATTAAGCCATAAATCCGCCCCCGCAAGTATTATATTTGCCTTATGTATATTATAATTTTCCAAGAAAGCTATTTTTACTTTTTTAGTTTTAGATGAAATATATTTTGCGGTATCATTTATGGATTTTATCATTGCCAAACCGTCGATATCCGCCGGATGAGCTTTTCCGGCAAAAATAATCTGAATATTACCTTTTTTTTCCGCGATTTCGATTAATTTATCGGGGTTTGAAAGAATAAGATTGTTCCTTTTATAATGCGTAATTCTTTTAGCCATAGCTATGGTAAAATCCGAAGTTACGAATGAAGAATCGGTTTCGGAGTTAATCATTTCTATAAGGGTTTCTTTGGATAAAATATGCGCCTGCACAAAATCCCCGTCGGGGATGCATGATGCTCCTCTAAGCAGGTCGGGGTCTTCTTCCCACCCTGCAATATATTTTGCATACAGCATCTTATTATGAGGAGAAGCCCATTTTACATGATGTATGCCGTTGGTAACGTATTTAAGTTTATAGCCTTCGAATATGTGTTCGGAGACAAACTTGTGTTTTCTTGAAACGGCGACGACGTTTTTTGCATTTTTTATTGCAAGCCACGACAGATTTAATTCGTCTTTTTCTTCTAATTCTTCCCTGTAAATATCGGTAAAAACTTTCTCTCCGCAATAACCGGACAGCATATCTTTCACGTCTTTCATTTCGAATCTATCGAATGCGGCGGGAACGGGAGTATGAGTCGTAAAAACTACCCTCGATTTTACCCTGTTTAAATCGTCCATATCTTTCATGAGGCCCGCGATTAACAGGGCTGAATGGCTCTCGTTTATATGATAAAGAAAAGGCTTATAATTCAAAGCTTTTAACATTTCGTATCCGCCTATTCCGAGAATTATTTCCTGCTTAAGGCGGGTTAAGCCCGTCTCTATATAAAGCCTGTCGCAAATCTTTCTTGTTTCGGAGTCGTTTTCAGGCACGTCGGGAGTTAAAAAATATACTTCTATTTCGTTGTCCCCCCTCGTAGATTCTACTATGTATTTAAAAGCCGTTATAGTGACGTCTTTGCCGCCGACGGGCATTTTTATTTTAACGTTTGTAGGCTGCATATATTTTTCTATATCCCATTCCTGCGCCGAATCTATCTGCAAACCCTCGTTAGATAATTTTTGGCCGGTAAAGCCGTTCTTCCACAGCAAAGTTACGCATACGGCAGGAACTTCGAGGTCGGCAAAGCTTTGAACGGTGTCTCCGGCAAGAATTCCGAGGCCGCCGCTGTAAGTCGGTATTCTGCTGTCCACGGCGCATTCCATAACGAAATAAGCTATCATAAGGTTTTTCTCCTTGTACCGAAAATTATCTAATTAGATTTATAATTTTGATTTATATTAGTATAATTCGGTTAATAAATCAATAAGCCGGTTCATTTTATTTCTTAATATTTTTAACGGCAAGGGCGGCTATTCCGCCTATAATGCAGAGATAGCCCAATGCGGCGAAAACGTCGCCGTATGCGCCTATCAACGAAAATTCGTTAATTATGTAGTCGAAAACCTTAAGGGAGTTAGACGGAAAAAATATTCCCCTTACGAAAGAGCCGCCGTTTTTTACCAAATCGCCGCGCAGAAAATCAATAACGCCGTTATAATTGTAAAAATTATATTTTATATCCCTGGAATACTGGTTTAAATGGTAAACCTGCCTGACGGCCAATTCTTCCCCGGACCATGCTATGCCGAACGACGCCCCTATTTGAAATAAAACATTATACAATGCGGAAGCATCCGGTATTTGTTCGAACTTCGCCGAATTTATGACCGTCATCATAACGGGAGCGTTTATCAGCCCTACCCCTAAGCCTCTTAAAAACTGGTTATACACTATAAAAGGTATGGATGTCTGCAAAGAAATGCTTCCGAGGGAAAAATTAGATATTGCAAATATGACCATGCCGGATAAAAGCAAGTATTTCGGACCGTATTTATCGGAAATTTTTCCCGCAACCGGCGATGCGACGGCAACCGCTATAGCAAAAGGCGCCATTAAATATCCTGCGTGCATTGCGTTATAATTAAGTACGTCCTCGATGAATATCGGCAGTAAAAATAAAGTGCTGAAAATTGCTCCAGCCCTTATCATATTCACTATGTTTCCGGCGACGAAGTTCCTTGCTTTAAAAAGAGAATAGTCCATTAAGTGTTTTTTGGAAAATATTTCGACGACGATAAAAAGTATAAAAGAAGTTGCGCTTATGAGTTCGTTCAGGCGGATTACCGCGGAATCCCATTCGAGAGTCTGTCCTTCGTTAAGCACATATAACAGCGTTCCGAGACATACCGCTATAAGGATAAAACCTATAAAATCGAATTTTTTTGCAAAAGGTTTCGCCGGCGCATCGTTTTCGAGCAAAATTAAAGTGCCCAAAAAAAGGACTATGCCTATCGGAACGTTAAAATAAAATATCATCCTCCAGTCCACGTAATCCACGAAATAGCCGCCTATAATCGGACCGAGAGCCGG
>JAKAKK010000036.1:23625-25669 GCA_021813525.1 bacterium | reverse complement strand
CCGAGAACCGAACCCATCGCCACGATAACCGTCTGCGCGTCGTCCAGCTTGTAAGAGTCCGTTAACCCTCCGTAAAATCTGCCGAACATATCTTTAAATTCTTTTGCGGCTTCTATTATAACGTTTCTCGAAAAATTCATAGCATTGTATAAATTGTACCTCGATTCCATATAAACGGAAGGCTCGCCGAGAGTTCCGAAAGAATAAGGATTTTCGACGTCTAATTTATATTCCATATTTATAGGCGGGAGGTATTCTTTTACTTTATCGATGCTGTCTATAGTTTCCACGACTTCAAAGGTATGCGTTAAAACGAATCCGTCCACGTTCACTATAACCGGAAGCATTACATCCTGGTTTTCGGCAATTTTAAAAGCCTGAATATGCATATCGTAGGCTTCCTGATTATTCTCCGCTACAAGCATAATCGCGCCCGTATCCCTGACGGCCATAGCGTCCTGCATATCGTTCCATATATTTATCGGCGCCGAAATAGCCCTGTTGGCTAACGTCATAACGACGGGAAGCCTCATCCCGGCAATATTGTATATTACTTCTTCCATATACAGCAAACCCTGGGAAGCCGTCGCGGTATATGTCCTGACTCCGCACGCGCTTGCGCCGAGAACTACGGAAGCCGCTGAATGTTCGCTTTCTACCATAATAAATTCGGCTTTCAGATCGCCGTCGGCAACCATTTGGGAAAGATGTTCGACTATATGGGTCTGGGGCGTAATAGGATAAGCCGAAATGACATGCGGTTCGGCCATCCTGACGCCGTCCGCAATAGCCATAGAGCCTTCGAGAACTTGTTTCATATTGTATCCACCGTTTATATTTGCAGATTAAAATTATTTTTCTACGAGAACCATTTCTATGTCGTCCACTGGACATTCCTCGGCGCATATTCCGCAGCCCTTGCAGTAATCGGAATCGAAATCGTATATTTTCGTTTTTTTATCGCCGTAAACTACGCCTTCGGGACAAAAGTAGATGCAAAGATTGCATCCAGTGCATGTTTTATGTTTAAATACCGGAGTTTCGTTGGCAAAGGAACCCGTCTTATTGGAAAGCGCCGCGCCCGGCATCGCAATTATTCCGACCTTAAAATCCACTTCTGTCTCCTTTTATATAATTATAAGCTGTTTGCGCCGCTTCGGCGTTAAGTTTGCCAAGTTTTGAACCGAACCTGTTTTCTATCTCTTTTTTTACCGAATCTATGGTGACGTCTCCGCTTAATGCCGAGAATGCGCCGAGCAAGGTCGTGTTGACTATCGGTTTGTTTAAAATTTTCATGGCTATTTTTAATGCCGGAAACATTACTATGTTCTCTTCCTTGGCGCCGCCTAATTCTCCTGCTACGTCTTTTATTGAGGCTTCGGAATTAATCAGAATTTTGCCTTCGTCTTTAATGCCTTTGTAAACCGGAACGGATTTAAGGAGAGTTATGTCCTGAACGATTATATAATCCGGCTCGTATATCTGATGCCTCGTCCTGATAGGCTTATCCGAAAATCTCGCGAAAGCCTGAACCGGCGCGCCTGTTCTTTCCGACCCGAAAGAAGGAAACGCCTGGCAGTAATTTCCGTCGTCGAAAAAGCTGAGGGCAAGAATGGATGCCATGGTAACTGAACCCTGACCGCCTCTGCCGTGTATTCTTATTTCTTTCATCATAAAATATTTATCCTTTTTCTGAGATTTTTATATCGGCGTTTTAAAAATTATACACTTTTTAAAGCCCGAATGTCAAGAGTTTTCTGCTTCCAATTCATCTAAAAAAAGAGGAATTTTATCTTCTATGCCGTATGCCATTATATGTATTCCGTGGACTAACGGCTTTAATTCTTTTGCGGTTCTGGCGGCAATTTCTATTCCTTTTTTTAAAGGGTCTGGAGCATTTTCCAGTTCGTTTATAATTTGTTCGGTAATATAAATTCCGGGGATGGATTTATTCATAAAGCGGGCGGTTTTAGCGGATTTCAATATATAAATTCCGGCAATAATTTTGATATTTTTAAAGTTTTTATAAAAATCGTAGAATCCG
>JAKAKK010000036.1:0-23525 GCA_021813525.1 bacterium | reverse complement strand
TGATTTAGAATTCATTAATGTCATAAAACATTTACCCCTGTCATTACCGCGCAAGCGTTAATCCAGAATTATTTATATATTTTTTGCCGCCGATTCGTATGAGCCGAGAATCTTGATGAATATCGTGTATTTCCCTATAGATTTTAACGCTTTTTTCAGCTTTTCGTCCGATTCGTGGCAGGCGACGTCTATAAAAAACAGATAATCCCAGTTGAATTTTTTGGACGGCCTCGATTCTATTTTAGTAATATTGATTTCGTTTTCATAAAACGGTTTTAATATTTTAAAAAGCGCCCCTACGGAATTTTTTATAGAAAATAAAATAGAGGTCTTGTCTTTGCCGGTCTTATGCGTTTTCTCTCCGTTAGAGATAATCAAAAATCTCGTAAAATTATTGCTGTAGTCTTCTATGTGCGGCAGAAGGACGTTTAAACCGTAAATCCTGCCCGCAACCTCGGATGCGATAGCCGCCGCTCCTTTTTCGTTGGAAGCCATAATGCAGGCATCAGCGGTTGAAAAGGCTTCTATAAGTTCGGCTTCTTTAAAATTTTCCTCCAGAAAATTTCTGCACTGGCCGAACGGCTGAGGATGGGAATAAATTTTTTTGACCTTTTTTATATCGTCTTCTTTAGAAAAGAGAAAATGGCTTATAGGTATGACTTCTTCTCCTATTATTGTTACGTCAGAGTTTACGAACATATCGAATGTAGCGTTCACCATTCCTTCAATAGTATTTTCGACGGGAACTACGCCGTATTCGGAAAGGCCTTTAGAAACGGAATTAAATACTTCGGGTATGGTCTTTACCGGCAGAAGCATTCTGGAAGTGCCGAATCTTTTGATGGCCGCAAGGTGGGTAAAAGTCCCCTCCGGCCCGAAATAGCTTATTCTTATTCCCGACTGTACCGTTATGCATGCGGACATAATCTCCCTGAATATATTCTGAAGATGTTCGTCCTTTAACGGCCCTTCGTTATAGCTTATAACGTTTCTGTAAACCTCGCCTTCCCGCGCCGGATTGTAGTATGATTTGTTGTTCGACGACTTAACCTGCCCGACTTTAAGGGCGATTTTTCCCCTTTCGTTAAGAAGTTCGACTAACTGCCTGTCTATAGCGTCTATCTCTTTTCTCAGTTTTTTAAGTTCTTCCATTTTTACGGTTTGCCTCTGCGCTTTATTTACGAAAAATTAAGGTATTTTATATAATTTTTCATAAAAAAGCAAAATAATTTATATTATGTGCATTATGTCAATTTATCATAAACCATTATTATTTGTAAATTAATTATTTTTTATCCTTTGCGCGGCAATTTTATAATGATTTGCTTTTTATATATTTCCCGGTTATAAACGCCGCAAACAGAAAAACGGCGATTATACCGAAGACGAACCTTATGGAATAAATGCCGGCCAGATACGAAAGGAAAAACGGCCCTATGATGCCGCCCAAGTCGAAATTGGACTGGTATATCGTATTAGCGGCTACCATATCCTTCATATCCACAGTTTCGGATATCCTCATGGTTCCAATGGGAAAAACAAGCGCGTGCGGTATTCCGAATATTATTAAACCCAAAACGTAAAAACCTATGTCTTTTGAAAAAACCATCAAGGCGAAAGACAGGGCGGATATCAATATAGAAATATTAAGAATTTTGGTTTTATTCTTAATATTTCCTTTTTTCGTAAAGTAAAGCAAAACTAATCTCGTGATTAACGACGAAATAAAAAACAGGGAAAATAAAAGCGTTATTTCAAAATATTTTATATGAAAATTATCCCTCGCGAAAACCCCGCCGAGGGCTACGACCGAAGCAAAGGCAATGCTGAATGTAGTGTTGTAAAAAATTACTTCTAGAAATCCCCGGTTTTTAAGCAGTAAAGAAACCGAACCGCCTTTTCCGGCTTTTTCGGAAGCGTTTTTTTCAGAATTTTGAGCCGAAAGTTTTTCCTTAATAGCATCCCTGCTCTTTAAATGAATTTTCACCGCAAAGAAAAATGCCGCTACGCCGAACAGGCAAAGCATAATATAAATCCAGCGGATAGGCAGGACGGCCAGAAGGGCTGAACTTAAAAGCGGGCCGAAAACAAGGGCAAGGCTAAGCATTAGAGAATATACCGTAAGATTTTTTTCGATTACGGACTTGTCGGAAACTAAATGGACTAACGACAGAAGAAACGGCATGATTATAGCCGTCGCAAAACCGGATATTACGACGAATATTAAAAATTCGGCATAATCCGCCGAGAAAAAATATCCCAATATAGCCGCCGAAAACAATAAAAGTCCGGCTATTACGAACTTTGAAACGGCCTGAGGTTTGATTCGTATGCTGATAAGATACCTCACGGAAAGAGTGCTTACGGCATAAACCGCCGTGGTAATTCCGACGTAAAAAAGATTTTTGTCGAGAACGTATCTTACGAATAACGGGTTGATAGACTGTATTAGGTTGGTATTTGCCCTCTGCAGAAGTATGACTAAAAAAACGAAAATGATAGCGGGCATAATTTATCCGTATATTACGCTTTGCCCGTACTTATGTTTTCGTCTTTAATGTATGAAATTATAAGAGAAATAAGCTCGTCTTTAGCTTCCGTGCCGAAAATATTCTGCGCGTGCGCCGCGCCTTTGAAAAAGCGGAGCGTCTTCGGCGATTTGGTCATGGCATACATTTTTTTGATGCCTTCGGCAAACTGTTCTCCTTCCGTTCCGAGATAATGGATGGGGACGTCGATAAAATCGACTCCTTCGGCATAAACCGGAGAAAGAGCTATTACGGATTTTATTTCGGAAGGACGATAAAGTTTGGATGCGTTCAAAACAGCCCCTCCCCCCATGCTCGAGCCTAAAAGGGTGATACTTTTCACAAAATCCAGACTTTTAGCAAAATTAATCGCTCCTATAATATCCTCTCCATAGGCGTTTAACCCGCCGCTTCCAGGTTTTGAATTTCCGTATCCCCTGAAATCGAACGTCAACGAAGATATTTTATTTTTCAACAGAACGTCGCACAGGTCGTAATAGCTCTCTTTGTTAAAAACTTTCCCGTGCGCAAGTATAACTATATCCGGATATGAACCGAACAAAGACCCGTATAAGACTCCGCCGTCGGCAGACCCGAAATCGACCTCTTTAAAATTCATATTCATATGCTTTTACCTTAAACTTATTATCCGTTAATATTAATATAAATTATACCATATTATACTAATATTTAAATATAGGCTGTTTATTGGCAAGAACTTCGTTGACCCTTCCGACCTTTGTTTTTTGCGGAGACTTAACCGCTTTAGACTTTTTGGTTTTAAACTTTATTTCTTTTACCGCTTTTATAAAATTATCCAGCGTCCTTACGGATTCGGTTTCGGTAGGCTCTATCATAATAGCTCCGTGTATATTTTTCGGAAAATAAACCGTCGGCGGGTGGAAACCGTAATCGATTAAAAGTTTTGCCAGCTCGATAGTCGATACCCCGCTTTCTTCTATGGCTTTATCGCTAAAAACGCATTCGTGCATACACAACCCTTCTTCGAAAGGGTCTGAGCCGGACAGTATTTTGCCGAGCTTCTTCTTGACGTAGTTTGCATTCAGCACGGCAATTTCGCTGACGGAACCTATGTTCTCCCTGCCCAGCGATAGAAGATAGGCGTATGCCCTGAGTACGACCGCAAAGTTGCATAAAAACGGCGTCATCCTTCCTATGGAATTTTTTTTGTCTTCCGATAATTCGTAAACCGGACGTTTTAAATTTTTATCCGCGCTTACGCCGCCTCCAACCTTTTTTACGTAAGGAACGGGAAGAAATTCCCTCAAAGATTCGACTACGCCGAGCGCCCCACTTCCGGGTCCGCCTCCGCCGTGAGGCGTAGAAAAAGTCTTATGCAGATTAAGCTGTATTAAATCTATTCCCATATCGGAAACCCTCGCGCTTCCGAGAAAAGCGTTAAAGTTGGCGCCGTCCATGTAAACAAACGAACCGTTTTTATGCATAATTTCCGCTATTTTCTTTATATCTTTTTCAAAAACCCCGAACGTATTAGGATTTGTTATCATAATTCCGGCGACGTCTTTTGAAATAAACTTTTCCAATTCTTCAGCATCCAGCGTTCCCGCTTTTCCGGTTTTAATTTCTACCGGAACAAATCCGGCAAGAACGGAACTCGCCGGATTTGTTCCGTGCGAGCTGTCCGGCACCAATATCGTTTTTCTGTTTTCGCCTTTTAAATCGAAATATTTTTTAATGATTTTAAGTCCCGCAAACTCGCCAGCCGCTCCCGCCTGCGGAGCGAAACCGAACTCGGCAAGTCCGGTAAGCGCGCATAAAATATTATTGAAATCGTCGATTATTTTTAACGCAGGCTGGATTAACCGCGCAGGGGTTAAGGGATGCAGATTTTTTATATTTTCGAGCGCCGCTATTTTTTCGTTTATTTTAGGGTTATATTTCATCGTGCAGGAGCCGAGCGGATAGAAAACGGTATCGACGCACATATTCCAGCTTGAAAGCCTGGTAAAATGCCTCACGACGGTAGGCTCCGATACTTCCGGCAGTTCGGGAGGACTCTTTCTTATATATTTTGCGTCTATATATTCGCTTTCGTCTTTTTTTAAATCCGATTTTTTTAAGCCGCAGTCCGGTATGCCGATGCCTCTTAATCCTTTAGAGCCCTGCTCTATTAACGGGTCTTCGTCTAAAAAAATACCTTTTATTCCGGGAAATTTAGGCATTTAACACCTCTTTTGCATTTTCTGCGTATTTTTCTATATCGCTTAAACGGTTGTTTTCGGTGGCGGATATCAATAAGGCGCTTTCCGAAACCGCTACGCCCGCTATAATATCTCTTTCCGCCATTTTCTCTATAAATTCTGAGGCGGTCGTATTATTATTTTTATTTCCGTTTATCTTTAATTTAAGAGAAAATTCGTTAAAAAAATCTCCATCGTAAAGCGGTTCGAACAGTCCCGAACTTAACAGCCTGTCTCTTAATATATGGGCAAGTTTGAGATTTAACGAGGCAATTTCTTTAAATCCGCTCTTAGAGCATAAAGACAGGTATATTGCCGCTCTCACGGCGTTTAAAGAGCTGTTCGTGCATATATTTGAAGTAGCCGCCCCTCTCCTTATGTGCTGTTCCCTCGTCGAAAGAATAAAAGCGTAAGCGTCTCTGCCTTTGCCGTCTTTGGTTTTGCCGACGATTCTTCCCGGCATCTGCCGGACGTATTCTTTTTTAGCGGCAAAAAGGCCTAAAAGCGGTCCGCCGAAATTCATATAATTTCCGAATGAATTTCCCTCGCCTGCAAAAATATCGGCATTGTAATACCCTGGAGGATTGATAACGCCGAAACTGTAAGGTTCGGTTGACGACACTATGAAGCCTGGATTATAACCGGAATTAGAATTAGAATGAACGGGGCGTTCAAGGGCTTCCAAATCTTCTATGACCCCGAAATAGTTTGGCTGTTGGACGACTACCGCCGGCACTCTGCCGCCGCCGGTCGCAAGTTTTTGCTTTAAGTCTTCGATATCCGTCCGCCCGGTTCTGCCGTCTAATTTTACTTTCCCGATTTTAACGCCCGTGCCGCCCGCAAAAGTTTTAATAACTGAAACGTAGCTTGGATTTACTCCGCCGGAAATCAGTATAATATCGTCCTTGTGGCTTACCGGCATATCGCGGTTTGCAGACGACAGCCTCATAGCCGCTAAAACCGCTTCCGCAAGACTTTCCGCGCCGTCGTACATAGATGCGTTTACTACGTCCATGCCGAGAATTTCGGCGATGAACGACTGAAACTCGAAAAGGGCAAAAAGGGTTCCCTGGCTGACTTCGGGCTGATAAGGGGTATAAGGAGTATAAAATTCCGACCTCGAAATTAAGCCGTCTATTGCGGAGGGAACGAAATGATTATATATTCCGCCTCCGGCGAAGACGGCGGTTCTGCTTTTTGCCGGAATATTAGAATCGATATCCAAAAAAAAGCGGTAGAGAGCCTCTTCGCCAAGCTCTTCGGGAAGCGCCTTAAGGATGCCGCCGTCCATTAAAGGGATGCCGCCAAGTATTTTTCCGAAAAGCTCTTTTTTATCTTTTATGCCTAAAATGCGGTATAATTTTGCTATATCTCTTTTTGAATTCGGAAAATAACGGAAATTATTCATGATGCGAATCGGCTATAAAAGTTTTATACGCATTTTCGTCCATTAATGCTTCTATGCCGGAATCGTCCGATATTTCCACTTCGGCTATAAAACCTGCTCCGTTCGAGTCCTGATTTATAAGTTCCGGCGTATCGTTCAGCTTGGAATTTACGGAAATTATTTTAAGGTCAACCGGAGCGTAGATTTCCGAAACGGACTTAACCGATTCTATTTCTCCTATTTTACCGTCTTTTTTATAAGCCTTTCCGGCTTCCGGAAGCGAAACGTAAACGACGTCTCCAAGCTCCGACTGCGCAAAATCCGAAATTCCTATACGATATTTATTATTTGAATCCCTGCCTATCCATTCATGCGACTTAGAGAAATAAAACGACCCGCTTTTAATCATTTTTTAACCCCTTAGCTTAATTAATTATGTTATTTGATTGTTTTATGTTTTTATTTTTATTTTGAACCGCCGGCTTTAACGTGTCTGTGAAAAGGAGGCGAAACCACCTCGGCCTTCTCAAAATTTCCCCTGATATCTATGAAAAAATTTTTCAAAAAAGAAGCATTTACGCCGGAATCCGAAATATAGGCGCTGCCTATCGGAAATTTATTTGAAGGGCTGTAGGTTCCGCTTGCGATACAGCCGATAGGCTTGAGATTTTCGTCGAGTATCCTCTGGGAATGCCTCGGTATCTGTTTGCCGGAAAGCTTAAAGAAAATTAATCTTTTTTCTTTGTTTTTAATATTTTTCAAAGCCTCTTTCCCGATAAAATCTTTCGTATCAGAAAGATATTTTTCAAGGCCGGCATCGTAAGGATTTATAGTTTCGTCCAGCTCGTGCCCGTATAAGGGAAGCGCCGCCTCGAACCTTAAGGTGTCTCTTGCTCCAAGGCCGACGGGAAGAAGGTTGGAAAGATGGGAGTTTTTTAAAAGATAATTCCACAAAATCGCCGTTTTTTCGGCCGGTATGAATATTTCGAATCCGAACTCTCCGGTATAACCGCTTCTCGAAATCAGCGCTTCTACGTTGACGTCTTTAAACTCGGCACAGCCGAATTCAAAATGTTTTAAATCCTTGATATTTTTAGGTTTAAACTTAAAATCGAACAGTCCGCATTTTCCTATTTTGACCGCGTCGCTTATCAGAGGATATATCAAATCCCTCGATTTAGGTCCCTGCACGGAAAGAAGCCCTATCGCGTCGCTTATATTTTGGACGGAAACGTCTTTGCCTTTTTTCTGGAACCCGGTCTGTATATAATTAATCCAAGCAAAATCTTTCTGGGTATTTGCCGCATTTACGACAACCATATACTCGTCTTCGGAAAACTTAAAAACCGTAACGTCGTCGATTATCCCGCCTTTTTCATTAAGGATTAACGAATAAACTATCTCTCCCTGCCCTATTTTCGAAACGTCGGCGGTAAAAACGTGATCTACGAAAGACGAAGCGTCTCTGCCTTTTATAATTATTTCACCCATATGGCTTATATCGAAAATGCCGGAGTTGTTTCGCACGTTCAAATGTTCTTCTATTATGCTTTTATAATAAAGCGGCATATAAAATCCCGCGAACGAAACGATTTTTGCCCCCATTTTAGCATGTTCGTCGTATAATGGAGTTTTTTTGCTCTCGTCGGTATCCATAGTTATAATTATTGCACCCCCGCATAAATTCTTAATTATTAAAGTAGTTTTCAAAAAATATCTTATCGTATCATTATGATAAATCGGACTGAAAAAATCAAGGACATTTTAATCAAGGACATTTTAAACTTGCAATAAGATTAATTAGAATATATAATAAATAAGTTATACGAAAAAATCATCGCGGGGTGGAGCAGTCCGGTAGCTCGTTGGGCTCATAACCCAAAGGTCGCAGGTTCGAATCCTGCCCCCGCAACCAATTAAAACCGCAGTAAGCAGACAGTTCCGACAATTTTACTCTTGGCGCCGATATACAAAAATACCTGGAAAACTATAAATATTATTATATAACGGCTTAAATAAAACTCTATTCATGACTTATTACGGTATTAGAAATAAACAAACCGGAGAATTACTGCGCCAATTTTTTAGCAAAAACGCGGAAAAAGGCAATACATCGGTTATATCTCTCGACAATATAGGCGACCCGCTGTCAGTCCACATATTTTTAACTAAAAATAAAAAAATTGCGGAATCTTTACTGGTTCAAGGATATTGCGAATATAATAACGAAACGTATAAATTGGACGATAAATTGAACGGCGTAAAGGATGCTTTGGAAATTTACGAATCGGAATTTAATTTATAGCTCCGCCACGGCTTACAGCCTGTCGTAGTCGTCTTCAAACCTGACTATGTCGTCTTCTTTAAGATATTCCCCAACCTGCGCTTCTATTATAACCAGCGGTATCAAACCCGGATTTTCGAGCCTGTGGACGAAACCCATAGGTATATAGGTAGATTCGTTGGCTCTTAAAAGCGTTTCTTTATCGCCGACGGTAACAAGGGCGGTTCCGCTCGTTACTATCCAGTGCTCCGACCTGTGGAAGTGCTTTTGAAGCGAAAGCTTCGCGCCGGGTTTTACCGAAATCTTTTTAAGTTTATAAAGGGCGGATTCGAGCAAAACGGTATATGAGCCCCAAGGCCTGTGGACGGTAAGATGATGCGTGTGAAGTTCGGAATTTCTATTTTTTAATTCATCTACGACTTTTTTAACGTTCTGCGAAGAACCTTTTTTAGAAATTAAAATAGCGTCGTCCGTATTGATAACTATTAAATCTTCTATATCTATAGCGGCAATCATTTTCCCGCCGGACATTATAAGATTGTTTTTGGAGTTAATGCCTACGATATCTTCTTTTGAACTTACGGCGTTATTATTTTCGTCTTTTTCCAACTCGTTATAAATCGAATCGAAATTCCCAAGGTCTGACCAGTCTATATCGGATTCTACTACTTTAACCGATTTAGTCTTTTCCAGAAGGGCAAAATCGATGGAGTTTTCTTCTATTTTAAGCATATCCGCTTCTTTGACCCTTATCATGCCGCCGTTCTTAGGCGCGTTTTTATAAGCCTCCCCTGAATTTTCGTAAATTGCGGGGCACAGGGACTTAAGCTCCTTAAGCAGTATTTCGGGTCTGCACATCAGCATTCCGCTGTTCCAGTAAAAATTCTTTTCCGAAATATATTTCGCGGCGGTTTCTTTATCGGGTTTTTCTTTAAAAGACAAAACAGGCGATACTGCGGCTTTTCGTGTTTTTAAGGGCAGTCCGGCTTCTATATAGCCGTAACCGGTTTCCGGGTACGCCGGCTTAATGCCGAACATAACGATGCCGCCTTTCATGGCTTCGTCCCGCCCGGTATCTATAATGCTTTTATAAGCGTCTTCGTTTTTTATGAGATGGTCGGAGGGGGTAACGAAAACCAAATCCGAACCGTTTTCGGCGGCGTCTAAGCATGACAGCGCGACGGCCGCAGCGGTGTTTCTGGGAACAGGCTCTAAAATAAACCTGCGGTTCTTAACGCCGATTTCATCGAGCTGGTCGAGCGCGATGAAATACTGGTCTTTATTGGTTACGATTATGAAATCGCCGCATAAATCTTTGTTTCTTAATACGGTCAGCTGAAACAAAGACATATCGCCTATAAGTTTATAAAACTGCTTGGGGAAATAAGTCCTCGAAATAGGCCACAGCCTCGTTCCGCTTCCTCCGCATAAGATAACGTTCGTCAAAATAAATTTACCTCCCTACCGAATAATAATCGAAACCGCTTTCGAGCATTCTTTTTTTGTCGTAAATATTCCTTCCGTCGAATACCGCGGGAGTTATCATTGCGGCTTTAATTTTATCGAAATCCGGCACCCTGAAATCGTTCCATTCCGTGGCGATTATCAGTCCGTCGGAACCTTTGAGCGCGCCGTACATATCTTCCGCATATTCTATTTCCGAAAAAATCTTCTTGGTATTGTCCATGGCTATAGGGTCGTAAGCTTTAATTTTAGCGCCGTAGGAAAGAAGTTTAGATATTATGACTAAAGACGGGGCTTCCCTTATATCGTCGGTTTTAGGCTTAAAAGACAGTCCCCAGAGGGCGAAAGTCCTGCCTGCTATATCTCCCTTGAAATGCTTTAATATTAAATCTACGATAATTTCTTTCTGCGAAGCATTCACCTCGTCCGCGGCCTTTAGAAGTTTAAATTCGTAATTATGCCGTTTCGCGGTTTGATACAGGGCTTTTACGTCTTTAGGAAAACAGCTTCCGCCGTAGCCTATTCCGGGGAATAAAAAGGACTTGCCTATTCTTTTATCGGAACCTATGCCTGTTCTGACGTTATCTACGTTAGCTCCGGTCAGGGCGCATAAGTTTGCTATTTCGTTCATAAAAGTTATCCTGACTGCAAGCATAGCGTTAGCGGCATATTTCGTAAGTTCGGACGAATCGGTATCCATAAAATATATGGGGGCTCCCGTCCTTACGAACGGTTCGTATATTTCGTCGATAATTTCTTTTGCCGCCTGCGCTTCTTTCTTGTTGTCCTTTTTGAAATTAATCCCTACTACTATTCTGTCGGGTCTCTGAAAATCGTCTATAGCGGCGCCTTCTTTTAAAAATTCGGGGTTTGACGCTACGCAGAAGTTTTTGGTTTTTTTGGCGATTATGCTTTCTACCTTTCTGCACGTCCCGACCGGAACGGTGCTTTTGACTATTACGGTTTTAAAACAGTCTATAGAGTCCGCGATGCTTTCCGCTACCTTAAAGACGTTAGACAAATCTGCTTCCCCGTTATCCTGGGGAGGAGTGCCTACGGCTATAAATACCACGTCGGTCTTGCCGACGGCTTCGCGTAAATCTTTAGTAAAATAAAGTCTGTTTAATTTAACGTTTTTATCGGTAAGTTCTTTAAGACCCGGTTCGTAAATAGGAATTACCCCGGCTTTCAACGATTTAATTTTGCTTTCGTCGTTATCTACGCAGTAAACTGTGTTGCCGGAATCGGCAAGGCATACCCCCGTAACGAGACCTACGTAACCCGTGCCTACTATAGATATATTCATACGGTAAAATCTCCTTTCAAAAAAAATATTGAGAAAGCTCTGCTATAAATATTATATACTATATGCCATATGTTATAACATAAAACATATATTGAATAAAAGTTAAAATAAGAACCGGTCAATAAACGTAAAAACCGGAAAGCCTGTAAATAAAAGTTCCTATTATATTAAGCCGGTTTATAGTCCAGTAATGCGGAAAAGGATTATATCTCGCCGCCTCGTATATCGCTTTAACCGCCGCCTTATCCAAAATTTTTTTTCCCGAAGACCTCAGAACAGCCACGCTGTATATAGAACCGTTTTTATTAATCGAAAACTCGATTACGAGCAGTCCCGATAACCCTTCTCTCCTTGCCCTGTAAGGATATTCCCATACGTTTTCTATTTTATTTTTAACGTGCAGTAAATACGACGCATACTTTATGGTAGTGGTATTGAGATTTACCGTAGCCGATTTTATTCCGCGCGAAGGATTTTTTATTCCCGTTCCCGCCGCATTAGGCGCGGCTTGGTTAAAAAATTTACCCATAGGAAAAAGATTGCTCAGTCTTCGCCTGCGCCTGGGACGCGAAGACGTATTGTTCGATACTATATGGGAATTGCTTATAACCCTGCGGTATCTCGGAGCTGGCCTTCTGCGCCTGTAGTTATTCGCGAAATTCCTCTGGAAAGGAGCGGGCGGCGTGTATGGAACGGGGGCAGACGACGGATTGCTGAAAGAAGACGGGGCGTTCAGCCTTGTGTTTTTCTTGGCGTAGTGAGGCTTAATGCTTGCATATTTAGGGTTTTTTATTTTATACTTCTCAAGATTTTTAATAAATTTATAAGGCTCTACGAGAATAGGTTTGGTATATTTATGAACCTTTTTGTGCTTTTTATGCTGGTTGCCGTATTTAAGCAAAAACAAAATCAGCGCCGAGTGGATTACGACGGAAACTATAAGGGCATATATAAGTACTTTATTGCTTTTCATATTATAAATAAAAGTTAATTTAATTTAATTATTTTACATTATTTTAAATTGATTTAAAATCATTTTAGTTTTAAAATTATATACATTTAATTATTTTATTTTATAAATTTATAAACATAGGAGGTGTTTATGAATACTTCGGAAGAAAAAGGATTTAAAAAAATTTACGAAGGCAAGGCAAAAATCCTTTACCTGTACGAAAACGACGACAGCAGGCTGGTGACGTATTTTAAAGACGATGCTACCGCTTTCAACGGACAGAAAAAGGGAACTATTATGAAGAAAGGGGAATTTAACAACGCTATATCCTCTTCTTTGTTTAAATTATTAAAAAGCAAAGGAATCGAAAGCCATTTCATCGAAAAATTATCGGAAAGAGAGATGCTTGTTCATCATTTAAAAATGTTTCCGGTAGAATTTGTAGTGAGAAATTATACGGCGGGAAGCCTCGCGAAAAAGATGGGCGTCGAGGAAGGCGTTAAACTGCTTTCCCCCGTCGTAGAGCTTTATTTTAAAAGCGACGAACTCGGCGACCCTATGATTAACGAAACCTACGTAAAAGCATTCGACCTCGGAGAAACAAAAGACGTTGAAGAGGCTAAAAAAATCGCATTAAATATAAACGAAATTTTGAAGGATTTTTTCGACAAAAACGGCCTTTTGCTTGTAGATTATAAACTGGAATTCGGAATCCTGAACGGAAAAGTACTTTTGGCGGATGAAATCACTCCCGATACAATGAGGCTTTGGGATAAGATAACGCTTGAAAAAGTCGATAAAGACAGGTTTAGGCGCGACCTCGGCGGCGTGGAAGAAGCTTATAAGCGCGTTTACGACATTACGTCTAATATATAACAAAATAAACCACCCCGTCAGCTATGCAGGAAACGTAATAAAAAAGGTGTCTATAAAAAAAGGTGTCTGACACCTTTTTTTATATTTAACCGCCCCGTCAGGCTGACGGGGCGGTTAAATATTTTTATTTCAACGCTTCGTAAACTTTGCCGACGACGCTCGGTCCGGGTTTAATCGTTTTTCCGCCCTTATGCCATTTTGCGGGGCAGACTTCGTCCGGATGGGCAGATACATATATATTGGCCTCCATCTTCCTGACGAGCTCGTCCGCGTTCCTGCCGACGTTATAAAAATTTACCTCTGAGGCTGCAAGAACGCCTTCGGGGTTTATAATAAAAGTGCCTCTTAACGCAAGCCCGCTTTCTTCGTCGTAAACGTCGAAAAGCCTCGAAACCTTTCCGGTCGGGTCTGCTCCCATAATAAATTTTACTTTTTCCAAAAGTTTCTCGTCTCTCTGCCAAGCCATATGAACGAAATGAGTATCGGTGCTTATCGAAACCAACTGTGCGCCCATCTTTTCGAGTTCATCCTGTTTTTCTGCATAATCGGCAAGCTCCGTCGGACATACAAACGTGTAATCTGCCGGGTAAAATACGAGAATAGTCCATTTTTTATTTTTTTTAGCTTCTTCTAAGCTAAATTTACCGAACCCGTGTGTCTTAGGGTCGTAAGTGTTAATCTCGCCGAAAGAGGGAACCGGTTTCCCGACAGCCGCAATTTCAAATTCTTCATAACTTTCTTCGCACATAAAATACCTCCTTTTTACGGGGCGGATTTCAAAATCCGACATCCCCTTTTAAATAGTAATTATTATTGTTAAATATACATTATTTTTATTATCATGTCAAGATAATTAGTTTAATTATATCGCATAACGAGCATTTTTCTTATGCGGAAATATTTTTTAATGAATGGTGCCGGATATGGTATTGTGCGGCATGGAGAACTGTACGGACAGATAAAAAGGGGCGTTTTCGGGAGGCTTTTACGGGAAAACTTAATCGACTTTGATTATATAAGGCTTTACTTTAAATTTATTCGATATGGTATTTTCAACAGATTTAGCGCCGGCAATGTTAGAAAATTTTCCTACTCTGACCTGCTGATAAACCGCTTTTCCCGTCTTGCCGGCTACCGATATGGGGACGATATAAGCAAAAAATCCCATAGAATTAAGCTTATCCGCCAGAGTTTTAGCCTGCGCATAATTTTTAAGAGCAGCAACTTGAATGGTATAATAAATTTTAGAATTAAAAGGCGAAGCAGGACTTTTTTTCGTTATATATTTATATACGTACACCGGCTTTTTTACGTAAACTATTTTAGTTTTTGCCGCCGGTTTCGCCGCGGCCGCATTTGCGGGTTTTTGTACTTTTTCAGTTTTTTTTGTTTCGGCTTTTCCTTTTTTTAAAGATGCTAATTTTGAAATCGGAGCAAATTTTATATTGTCCGCGGAAACGGGGTTTTGTTCTTCGGAATTTAGTCCGGCATTAGGAACGTTTTTATTTTTTAAAGCGGATTCTTTTATAACTCCTTCTTTTGAACTTTTAGAGGACAATTTCTTGCCTACAAAGAGCCCGAATACGAAAACGATAAATATTATTACCAGAAATACGATAACCGCCGTAAGCTTATCTTTTTTCAAATTAATTTATCCTATCGCTTTTAAAATTATTTATAAAGTGCATCAATTCTTCGATGCCGGATATTGTAATAGAAACGTCTCTTGAAAAATCCGGGCAGTTAAAAATCTCTATTCCCGAAATGCTGTACTTTTTTTTGCAGACGCCCCTCCAACTGCATACGGCGCACAAAACAACGTTCTCATCCATATAATTTTATATCCTCTTTCGCAAATCCGTTAAAATATCGTTTAAAATTTCAATTTTTATTATATCATATATAATAAAAATAAATCCAAATAAAAATAATTTAAAAAAAGAAAATATATATTATATATCTGCATAAAAATTTAAAAACTTAACTTATTTATTTTATACCGCTTAGTATGATAAAATAATATGCTGTTATTTAAATATTAAAATTGCGGCTGCGTTAGTTGCGGCGGAGAAGATAATTGACTAAAGAACTTATCATAAGTAAAGACGATTTTGAAACGCGTATTGCGCTCATAGAAGACGGCAAATTAGCAGAAATTTTTATCGAGCGCGACGAAAGCACCCCTAAACACGGAAATATTTATAAAGGCAAAGTAATGCAGGTTCTTCCAGGTATTCAGGCTTCTTTTATAGACATAGGATGGGAAAAATCCGCATTTTTATATGCGGGGGATTTTTTCGAGATAGAAGGTTCGGATTACGATTTTTTCGAATCCGGAACAGATGAATCCGAAAACGGGGAAAATTGCCCGGCCGAAATCCCAGGCGAAAGCGGGGCCGAAACGGCGCAGGGCGGCAGAGCCGGCTCGAAGCGCAAAAAACCTAAAAGGAGCAGAAAAGGCCTGCCCAATATAGACCAGCTTGTCAAGAAAAATCAAGAAATTCTGGTACAAATCGCAAAAGAGCCGGTAAAGACGAAAGGCGCCAGGGTTACAAGCCATATATCCCTTCCGGGACGCTTTCTCGTATATATGCCGACTTCTTCGTCTATCGGAATCTCAAGAAAAATAAGAAGCGACGCGGAGAAAAAAAGGCTTAAAAACATAGTACTGAAATACAGAACCGAAGGCACAGGCTTTATAATAAGAACCGCCGCCGAGGACGCCTCTGAAATAGACATCGAAAGGGACATTAAATTTCTTACGGGCTTATGGAACAATATATATAACGAACAGCTTAAGGCAAAAGCTCCGAAACTTATCTTCAGGGATATCGGCCTGTCTTTGAGAGTTTTAAGGGACTTTCTCAATAAAAAAATCGATAAAATTATAATAGACGAAAAAGACGAATACAAAAAAATTACGGAATTTCTCTCCATACAGTCCCCCGAATATATCAACATCGTCGAATTATATAAGGATAAAGGCGGGGTTTCGCTTTTCGACCGTTTCACTCTCGAAAAAGAAATTTCCAAGTCGCTGAATAAAAAAGTCTGGCTTAAATCCGGCGGCTATATAGTGATAGACCACGCGGAAGCGCTTACCGCCATAGACGTTAACACCGGCAAATTCGTAGGAAAGAGAAATTTCGAAGACACCATACTTAAAACAAACCTCGAAGCCGCCAAAGAAATCGCGTTTCAATTAAGGCTTAGGAATATAGGCGGAATTATAGTAATCGACTTTATAGACATGGCTAAGGAAGACCATAAAGAAAAAGTTTACAGAACGCTGGAGGAATCCCTTAAAAACGACAGGGTAAAGACTACCATTAACAGAATAACGGAACTTGGACTCGTCGAAATGACAAGAAAGAGGACAGGTAACAGTCTTTCGGCCGTGTTTTTAGAACAATGCCCTATGTGCGAAGGCTCCGGCATGATAAAATCGGCTCAGACGGTCTGTTTTGAGGTATTAAGAGCCGTTTCCCGCCACGCAAAAAGGACGAGGGCGAAAAAAATTACCGCTACCGTACATCCAAGCGTTATGAATAAGCTTTATGAAAACGAAAAAACGATAAAAGCGCTTGAAGAAAAAATAAATAAAACGATAAATATTAAAATGCAGGACGGTTTCTATCCCGAATATTTTGAAATTTCCTAATCTATAATATTATTTTTTATCCGCCTTTTTATTTTTGTTTTTGCCTATAAATTTGAAAACTATCTCGCCCGGCTTTATCATGTTGAGTTTTTCTCTTGCTATATTGGCGATGTATTGTTTGTTATAAGTAAGTTCATAAATCTGACCGCTTATTTTTCTGTTGCTTTTTTTAATGCCGGCTATCTCTTTTCTGAGGCCTTGCTGTTCCGACCTTAACCTGTAAACTTTAACCACGCCCTTAATGCTGAATAATGTGATTAAGGCAAATAAAAAAACAAAAAAGGCGCCTAATCCGAACTTAATATTAAGATTTTTTCCCTTGTTTGATTTCATATCTGAAATATTTTTTCACCCTTAACGGAGCGCAAAATTCCCCGCACATACTGCATCCCGCCGTTTCATCGTTATTTTTGGTTTTGAATACCGCCCTCGAATAATCCGGGTCTATAGAATATCTGAACTGGCTTTCCCAGTCTATATCCCTTCTTGCTTTAGATATATTTAAATCGTCGCCCGTTTTCTTCAATTTTATCATATCTCCTATATGGGCGGCAATTTTTGCGGACTTAACGCCTGTTTCCACGTCCTCTTCGGAAGGAAGGCCTAGATGTTCCGCCGGCGTAACGTAGCACAGAAAATCGGCTCCGAAAGAAGACGACAAAGCGCCGCCTATCGCCGAAGATATATGGTCGTAGCCTGCCGCTACGTCGGTAACGAGAGGTCCTAAAACGTAAAACGGAGCATCGTTAGACATTTTCTTCTGGATTTTAACGTTGGCTTCTATCTCGTCTATCGGAATATGCCCCGGTCCTTCGACGATAGCCTGAACGCCGTAATCTCTCGCTATATCGCAAAGCTCGCAGTTAATGATAAGCTCCTGCATATATGCCCTGTCGAAAGAATCCGCGGTAGCGCCTGCCCTTAAACCGTTCCCGAGGCTCAATACCGTATCGTATTTTTTTAAAATCTTAAGCACGTCCTCGAATCTTTCATAGAGAGGGTTTTCCTTATTATTTTCCATCATCCACGCTATCATATACGCTCCGCCTTTAGAAACAAGGCCGGCATATCTGTAAGACTGTTTTTTTAATCTCTCTAAGGACATCATATTTAAACCGGAATGTATAGCCATAAAAGAAACGCCGTCGGCGCACTGTTTCTCGATAACTTCCAAAACCGTCTCCTCGGGCATTTTTACGGGATTTTTATATACGTCTATCGCTTCCCTGAAAGCCTGATAAAGCGGAACCGTTCCTACCGGCAGAGAGGTGCTCTTCAAAACTTCTTTCCTTATAAGGTCTAAATCTCCCCCTACGCTAAGCTCCATTAAAGTATCGGCTCCGGATTTTTCGGCGATAACCGCCTTCCTGATTTCTTCGTCCAGATCTATATGGTTCGTGGAAGTTCCTATGCTTGCGTTTATTTTTGTGGTTAAACCTTTTCCTATCCCGACGAATTTATCCCTGTTTTTATTGTGCAAAATAACTGCCTTGCCGCTAATTATGTTTTCTTTGAGCGCTTCCAAAGGGACGTTTTCCTTAGCCGAAACGTATTGCATACCGGCGGTTTGTATATTTTTAAGAGCGTTTTCTTTTTCCGTCATATATTTTTTTCTCCTTGCGGCTTTGTCTTTTTTAGTTTTAAATTAATTTCAAGTTTATTATTTCAAAAGTTCTTTGCGCTTTCTACGATATTTTCGGCTATCAACTTATTGGAATAAAACGATAAGTGCATATAACTGCCCACCGCATTTAAAATATTATACCCCTCCGGCTTAAATATGCCGGGAGCGCTAAGGCTTTCATATTCTAGTATATTTTTTACGTCTTTGCCGGCGGCGGCGTCTTTTATAAGCTTAGAATAATGAAACTCATGCCCGTTAGCAGTTAAACCGGCTTCGCCCAGAAACGTTTTTTCTTTGAGCCTGACGGTTCTATATCCAAGCGAAAGTCCGCCTTTATCCATAGAAGCGCGGAACGGAAAAATACCCGCGGCGTCGAAACTTTTCCGCTTATAAGTAATTTTTTCGCACATATACATCAATCCCCCGCACTCGGCATATATTATACCATTATTTTTGAAGAATTCATAAATTTCTTTCCTGACGGACGCATTTTCGGCAAGGGCGTCCGCATAGATTTCGGGATAACCTCCGCCGATATAAACCGCCTGCGTCCCTTTAGGCAGGGATTTATCCGTTAACGGGCTGAAAAAAACGATTTCCGCGCCGAAACTTTTTAAAATTTCAAAATTAAAATTATAATAAAAAAAGAAGGCTTTATCTAAAGCGACGGCAATTTTAGTTTTAGCCTTAATTTTAGTTTTAATTTTTTTCGCCTTATTAATACCGCTCTCATTATCCGCGCGGCTCTTTTTAAACAATTTAATAAAATCTTCGGAATTTTCTTTCAGGGTTTTTACTAAAAGATTAAAATCTACGTTCTTAAATACGGCATCTTTTATGCCCGAAACCGTTTTATGGAACGTTTTTTTATCGTTTCCGCTTTCTAAAGGCGGAACCGCCAATCCGAGGTGCCTTTCTTTTATTGAAAAAACAGCTTCGTTATTTAAAACATAGCCGAAAACTTTTATATCGGGAATACCGGCTTTAATTTCATCAGAGATTATCCCGTAATGCCTTGGAGACGAAATATTATTTAAAATTACCCCGCATACGTTTACCCCTCTTTTATAATTTTTCAGTCCGTAAACCAGCGAAGCCATAGTCGATGAAATTCTTCTGCAGTCCATAACCAGAACGACCGGAAGTTTAAATTTCTTCGGTATTATGTACGAACTTCCGTCGTAAAGCCCCATAGCGCTTTCGGCGACAAACGCCGTTTTTTTGCTAACGTTTCCGTTTTCGTTTCCGTTTCCGGCGAAAAACCATTCATTTAAATGTTTATCCGGTATAAGAAAAGGGTCTAAATTTTTTACGCGGACGTCGGAATCTAAAGCCTCCCTTAATATAACGGGGTCGATAAAATCCGGTCCCGCTTTATAAACGTTCAACGAATATCCTTTGTCCTTAAGCATCATGGAAAAAGCCAACGTTACGGTAGATTTACCCGACGAAGACCTGTCCGACGCGAAATAAACTCCAAACATAAAAAAACCCCAAATAAAGATATTATCAATAAAGAGTTCCGTGAAAACCTATTAAAGCCGCGGTAAAAACAACCTCGGAAAATTTTACGGTAAATCCGAGCATATCCCCGTTAACGCCGCCGAATTTTTTTCCGAAGTAAAACGCGGCCGAAAGAACCGCCAAAACCGTAACGAGCAAAGAAAAAATACCGGCAAGTTTTAAAAAAAAGTAAATAATTATCAGGGTAAGGATGGAGGCGGCGATAAGCGAGGCGGCATCCGTTCCTTCGGTAAAGATAGTCCCTATGCCTTTAAAGTTTTCGGGCGTGCCGGAAAAATAAGACATAACGGTTATGGAATATCTTCCCGCGACGGGAAAAGTAAGCAGAACGAGATACGTGAAATTAAAATTACCGATAAAACCGGAGTTAAAACTTTGGGCCGGTTCGGCCTGCGTTATCAGCGACCACATTATTAAAACGTAAAAAATTACCGCCGTATTCCCCGCATTCCCGGTGTTCACGTCTTTCATCGCTTTATAAAACCTGTTTTTATCCCCGCTTTTCAGATATGCGAAAAAGCCGTCCGCGGTATCCGAAAGACCGTCGAAATGAAGCCCTCCGGTGATAATATAAAGAAAAAAAATAGAGAACAGAATAGAGGGCTGAACCGGCAGGAACCTATTAAAAATATAGAAAGCCGCCGCCAGGAGCAGTCCGATAAATAAACCGGCGGCAGGAAAATATTTAATAGATTTTTTAAGGCGGTCCGCATATTCCGCATATAAAGCTCCGTCCTTAACGGCGTCTCCGCCGTCCGGCTTTCGGCTTTTCCCTTTTAATTTGAATACCGTTAAAAAATTTACGGCTTCGGATAATCCGCTCAATATAAACATGATTTAAATTATTATATTATATTCTTTTATTTGTTAAGCTTCGAAGCTATAACCCCGGCTTCCTCGAAAGTCAGCATATTATTATACATATTAAGCGCCGTTTCTATTATCTTCATTGCGATAACGGCCCCCGTGCCTTCGCCGAGCCTCATAGACAAATCCAGCACGGGAGTTTTGCCTATAAGTTTAACCGCCTCTTTATGGCCTTTTTCTTTGGAAAGATGCCCCAGAAACATATAATCGGAAACACGGGGGTTAACGTTTAAAGCTATAAGCGCGCCCGCGGTAGAAATAAAGCCGTCCACTACGACTGGAATCCTGTTGATAGCGCATCCCAGTATAAATCCGGCTATCGCGCCTATCTCCAAACCTCCGACTCCGGCAAGGACGTCTATGGCGTCGCCGTTTCCGCCGTTTTTTATATTGTATTTAATCGCCTTTTCTATGATTTCCGCTTTTTTTTTGATTACGTCCGCGTTAACTCCCGTCCCTCTGCCGCATACAAGTTCCGGCGCTTTTTTTGAATAGAAGCATGTAATTGCTGACGCTGGAGTCGTATTGCCAATTCCCATATCGCCGGTGGCGCAGATTTCCGCACCTTTTTCCTTTACAATGAAGGCTGTCTCTATTCCTTTAAGTATCGATTCTACCGCTTCCGCGGCGGTCATAGCCGGACCTTTGTTTATATTGAACGTTCCCTTTCTGACTTTGCAGTTTATAAAACTTGAAGACTGAGTTATCGCGATAGCATCCGCATCGGCGTTTATTCCCGCGTCGGCAACTATAACTTGCGCGCCCGCGGAGTCCGCTATAGTATTAATAGCCGCTCCTCCGCTCAGGAAATTTCTCACCATTTGGACGGTAACGTCCTGTTTAAACAGGCTGACGCCTTCTTCGACTACCCCGTGGTCTCCCGCAAAAACGCATACGAATTTATTATTTGAACCTCTGCTTGACAGAGGCCTTTCTTTTTCGGTAATAGCGACGACGTCTTTTGCAAATTCTTCCAGCCTGCCTAAGCTCCCTTTAGGCTTTATCAGCCTGTTAAGCCTGTTTTCCGCAATTTTGTAAAACTTTTTTTTATCGACAGGCTTTATTTTGCCCGCGACGGAAAAAAGATAGTCTCTGTCGTTCATATCGGCACCCGTAAAAAATTATTTTTATTTATTATAAATTAGAAAGTCTTTTTACTTTAACGCTACCGGATTTCCGGCGATAACGCAGTAAGCTTTGTCGGAAACGGCGGAAAGCTCCTGCTCCATTAAACCGTTTAATTCGATAAATTTCCTGGCGTATGCATCGACCGGCACCATATTGAAACCGAGCGAATCCGCGACGGTAAGGACCGAACATTCGAGTTTAGAAATAAGTTCGGAAAATTTTATAACCGATTCGAGAGCGGCATCGTAACCGGATACGTCTTTAAAAATGGACGCAAGCCATAATGTCATAGAATCTATAAGGATTACGCCGCTTTTCATACCGGGTTCGGAAGATAAAGATTTGCGGATGCCGTCTATTTCCGCCTGAAGTTCGGCGAAGTTTTCGTGGACGGTAAAAGCTCTATCCCGCCTTTCCTTATGCCTTTCGATTTTTAAATCCATCTCTGCGTCTTCGTATTCGTTCCCGCCTCCGAGTCCCGCCGTCGCAATAAAATGAAGCGAAGCACGGCTTTTTTCGGATAGAACCTGCCGTCCACCCGCGGCGATAGCCGATTTATATAACGAAAGAGCCGTTTCTTCCGCAAAGCTAGATTTTCCCGAAGAAATCCCGCCGGTAATAAAAATTTTTGCCATAATTTTAATTTCCCAAAAGTTTCTCGAATTTTGTTTCTTCTAAGGGCTCGGACAATAAGAAGCCCTGAATATAATCGCATCCGAGTTCCTTTAACAGTTCTAACTGCTCTTCCGCTTCCACGCCCTCGGCGATGGATTTCATATTCAGTTTTTTCGAAAGATAAATTATAGTTTCGACAATATATCTGGAATGTTTATCCAGAAGCATTTTTCTGACGAATGAAATATCTATTTTAAGATAGTCGAACGGAAGTTCCGCAAGATAAGAAAGGGAGGAATATCCAGTCCCGAAATCGTCTATAGAAAGTCCGAATCCTTTTCCTTTTAAATAGCTTAAAAGCTTTCCGGAATATTCTAAATTATCTATAAAAGTTCTCTCTACGATTTCAAAATTAAATAAGTCCGGCGCTATCCCGTTTTTACCGAACGCCGCTTCTATATTGTCTTTTATATTGGGGTCTCCGAAACTTGCCGGAGAAATATTTACCGAAACCGGAACGACGTTTAGCCCTCTGTCCGACCATATTTTTATCTTAGACGCTACCTCTCCGAATATCCAGTTCTCAACTTTAGTAATCATCCCGCTCTGTTCCAGAAACGGTATAAATTCCATAGGAGGCGTCAGTATGCCGTCTCTCTGCCATCTCAAAAGAGCTTCCGCGCCTTTCATCGAACCTGTCTCTATATCGAAATAAGGCTGGTAATGCAGGACGAACTGATTTTTATCCATAGCCTCGTTAAGCCCGTTCCTTAGCTCGACCTTTTTCCTTGCGGATTCTTCAAACTCTTTTTTAAAAAATCCGACAGTATTTTCGCCTTTTAACCTTGAGTTAAGAAGAGCTGATTCGGCTTTATCGAACATATCCTGCGATGCGCCCGCGTCTTTAGGGTAAAGAGATATTCCGGCGTTAAAAGATATATTTATCTTCTTTCCGCCGTCCGGCATATAAGGTTCGCTAAGAGCGGCCAAAATCCTGTTTACTATATGCAGGGCGTCTTCGTCGAATTTTAACCGCTTTAAAAATACCGCAAATTTATCCGCCTCCCATCTTGCTAAAATATCGTAG
>JAKAKK010000095.1 GCA_021813525.1 bacterium | reverse complement strand
CAGGCGGAGAGGTTGCCCCTTCTCAGGCTATATACGAACAGCTGATGAAATTCAGGAAGCATAAGAAAATAGTGGTGTCTATGGATTCAGTGGCGGCATCCGGCGCGTATTACATATCTTCCGCGGCCGATAAAATAGTCGCCGAGCCGGGAACGCTGACCGGTTCCATCGGAGTGATAATGGAAATGCCCAACGTATATAAACTTATGAAAAAAGTCGGGGTATCTTATAACTATATAGTCAGCGGACCTTATAAAGACATAGGAACTCCGTTTAAAAAAATGACCCCTATGCAGAGAAAAAAAATGCAGGGCGTCGTGATGAACGTTTACGGACAGTTTGTGGATGCCGTTGCCAAAGGCAGGAATCTCAAAGTTTCATATGTAAAAAAGCTTGCAAACGGAATGGTATATTCGGGACAGCAGGCGCTGAAATACCGCCTCGTGGATAAACTCGGCGATTTTCAGGACGCTGTTAAACTTGCCCAAAAATTAGCCGGAATCAAGGGCAAAGCCACTTTGATATATCCCGTCAAAAAACGTTCCAACTTATTTCAATCCTTTATAAAGAGAGCGGTTAAGTCTTTCGTCGATAATATCGGAGGGGCTTCTTTTTTTAAAGGCGGCGGGCTTGTTTCATACAACAATATGCGGTTAAATTTTTAAAAAATTTAATTTAAAAGATGCCGTATGGAAATTATTTATGCACCGTGGCGTATGGACTATTTAGTAAAAGACAAATCTAAAGAAGAGTGCGTTTTTTGCGAGGACAGCAAATGTTACGAAGACAAATACGTTCTTTTCAAAGGAAAATATTCATACGTAAAATTAAATACTTTTCCCTATAACTGTGGGCATCTTTTGGTCATACCCTACGCCCACGTTAGAGAGCTTAACGGGCTTTCTTATGAAACCGGAGCCGAAATAATGAAGCTCCTGTCTTTAAGCTGCGATATTTTAAAAAAAGTTTACAGGTGCGACGCTATAAACGTAGGACTGAATCTAGGGAAAGCGGCCGGAGCCGGCATTGAAAAGCATTTGCATTTTCATATAATACCGAGGTGGGAAGGCGACGTTAGTTTTTATACGGTTTGTTCCGAACTAAGGGTCGTCTCGGAAATACTCGACGATACATATAATAAATTATCCGGCGATTTTAAAAATATAATACTTTAAGAGGCGCATATAAATGGTTAAATATATAAACCTCGTTCTTTTGGTAGTTTTTATAGCCGCAGTTTTAATCTTCACGGCAGAAAATCCTCAGCTTGTCAGCGTAAAATTTTTAGGATTCCGGTCAATCGACCTTCCTATATCCGTTATAGTTTTTTCTTCCGCGATAATAGGCATATTTATCGGTTTAATATATCATTTTTATGCCGTTTATAAGATAAAAAGAGAATTAAAAACGAAGAACGAAAAAGAAAAAATATGACCGTTTTGGCGGAATTTGAAAAAAATTCAATCGAACGGGCTTCAGCCGAAATTTTAGACGAATACGGATACGGAATAACGGCGCTGGATTTACTTAAAGAAATAGGCATTATTTCCGGGAATGCCGGTTCAGGCGCCTTTTTGATAGGCGGTTTTCCCAGAGACATTATAATATATATTTTAAAATCTAACCCCGAAACCTCCGGCAAATTTAAGTCTTCCAGAGTTTTTGAATCTAATTCCCGCTTTCTCGATTTAGATATCGCCGTCCGCGGTTCCGCAGAAAAACTTGCCTGCTTAATAAAAGAAAATAAGAATTTAAATTTTAAATTAAATTATTTAAAAATACATAACAGGTTCGGAACGGCTTCCTTGGAATTCTTAGTAAACGGGATACCCCTGAAGCTCGACCTTGCTTCTTTAAGGACCGAGTTCTATAAAAAACCAGGCATGCTGCCTGAGGTGAATACCGCGTCGGCGGGACTTAAAGACGATATCCGCAGAAGAGACTTTACTATAAATACCGTAGCTTTTTCAATCGACAGCAAAGATTTTCTAAAGTTCTACGATTATTCTTCAGGAATAAGCGATATATTAAATAAAAAAATAAGGGTAATGCATGCGTTAAGTTTTATAGACGACCCTACGAGAATGTTCAGAGCCGTCAGGTTCGAAAAAAGGCTCGGCTTTCGGATAGACGGCGGCACGCTAAAACTGATGAAAACCGCTTTAGATAAAAATATTTTAGACGGTATTTCCGGCAAAAGAATAACCGCCGAATTATATCTTATGCTGAAAGAAAAAAAACCGGAGATATACTTTGAAAGGTTAGATAAATTAAATATTCTCGGTTCGATTTACGGCAAATTGAAGTTCGGAAAAAAAAATAAAATAGTTTTTAAAAAAATTTCCGCATATTTTAACGAACAGGATAAAGTAAACAAATTAAGGAAGGTTTGCAAAGGTTTAGACGCAAATACGTTTTATACGGCGGAAATTTTTTACGGTTTGGACGGCGGCGAATTAAACAAAGCCGTCGAAAGGTTAAATATGGGCAGGAAAATCGAAAAAACGCTTAAAACTATATATTCGGATATGAAGAAAATAAATAATTTAAAGGCAAATAATGCCGGAATATATGATAAACTTAATAAAATAGACGCAAAAAGCATTTTATTTTATCTGTTCGAAGACTGCGGCAGGGATAAAGCGGATTTTAGTTTCAGAAGAATCATAGTAAGATATTTAAATAAAATAATATTTATAAAGCCTTATTTAAACGGGCACGATATTAAGTCTATGGGCATATGCGAAGGGCCTTTATGCGGCAAAATATTAAACGAAATCAGATTGTTGAAAATAGAAGGCAGGCTTAAATCCAGAAAAGACGAATTAGCATATATAAAAAATAACTATTTTAAAAATTAAAGCAGCGGGGAGGGAAGAAAAGATGATAGAATTTAATTTTAAATATGTTTTAGAGTCTGCTATAGAAGAAAACGGATTTGAAGAATCCGAAATAAAATCTTTCGAAAGCGAGCTCGTCGCGGCAAGAAGAAGTCTTAACGAACTCAGGCGCAGCGGAGAGGTCGGATTTTACGATGAAATATCCAATATCGGCATGGTAAGCGATATTAAAACGGCGGCCGAAAAGTTATTTTCTAAAGATATTCAGACCCTGTATGTTTTGGGAATGGGCGGCTCTTCCCTCGGCGCGATTTTTTTAAAAGAAGCGCTCGGCGGAATGCGGGGCGGAGCGGAAAAGAACAGGGGAATTAACGTTATATTTTCGGAAAATATAGACCCTTTATATATTAAAAAAAATATAGAATGCATCGATATTAAAAAGACGGTATTCTGTTTCGTAACGAAATCCGCCGATACTATCGAGGTCGTGGCGCAGTTTTTTATTATCAAGGAACTGCTTGAAAAAACCGTTAAAAACTACAGGGATAACTTAATTTTTATCACCGACAGGCAAAGCGGATTTTTGAGGCGTTACGCCGACGAAAACGGCATAGCCGTTTTAGATATAGCCAAAAACGTGGGAGGCAGATATTCTATTACCACGGCCGGCACTCTTTTTCCGGCTTATATTATGGGGTTCGACATAGAAAAATTTCTGCGCGGAGCAATATCTTACAGGGACGGTATGCTGAACAAAGGGGTTTTTGAAAATAATCCCGTTTATACTATGGCCGCCGTAATATACCTTTTTTACGCAAAAAAAAATCGAAATATATTCGTCCCGTTTGTTTACAGCGATTATCTCAGAGAGTTTTCGAGATGGTTCAGGCAGCTTTTTGCCGAAAGCCTCGGGAAAGACCTTGTTTCTCCTACTCCGGTTCCGGCGGTAGGGGCTACCGACCAGCATTCCCAGCTTCAGCTCTATATGCAGGGTCCGCAGGACAAACTAATAGGATTTTTCTGCCTTAAAGATACGGGGAGCGATTTTACGGTTAATTCAAGCGGATTTAAAGAATTCGATTATTTGAACGGCAAAAAACTGTCCGATATTCTTATTAACGAATTAAAAGGAGTAGAACTTGCGCTTGCCATAAATAAAAGGCCGTCCTTCAGGATTACTTTGGATAAAATAGACGAATTCAGCATGGGAGAGCTTTCTTTTATGTGCATGGAGGCGGTAGCGGTTCTAGGGAAGCTCTTAAAAATAAATCCGTTCGACCAGCCCGGCGTGGAAAAAGGAAAAAAATTCGCCTATCTGCTGATGGGCAGGAAAGACGATTCGTTATCGAGAGAGTCGGAGGAATTAAAAAGGCTTAACGAAATACCCGATATGCATTATTAATAAGGGCGTTTAGTTAATTTATGTTGAAAAAAATCATAGTTATAGGAGGCGCTACCTGCTCCGGAAAAACCGAAATGTCGGTCGAACTGTCGAAGCTGTTCCCAATAGAAATAGTAAATTTCGATTCGATGTGTTTTTACAGGTATTTCGATATCGGTACCGCAAAGCCGGATAATGAAGCAAGAGCGGCTGTAAAGCATCATCTCATAGATATTAAAGACCCCGACGAAGAATATAATGCTCGGATGTTTTCGGAAGATGCGGCTGGATTAATCGAAGAAATAACGTCGAAAGGTAAAATACCGCTTTTCACCGGAGGAACGGGGCTTTATATAAAGTCTTTAATTTACGGACTCTCTCCCGTTCCGGAAATAGATAAAGCCGTTTTCAGGAAAAGGGCGGTCGAATTAATCAAAGAAATAGGCGCTCCGGCGGCATATGAAAAGCTGAAAGAATTCGACCCCGAATACGCCGAAAAAATATCGGAATACGACAGTCAGAGAATAACGAGGGCTTATGAGGTGTATTCGGCTACCGGACGTCCTCTTTCATATTATCTGGCTCAAAATCCTTTCGGCAGTCCTTTGTACGATTATATTTATTTTAACTTAAATCCCGGGAGGGATTATCTGAAATCGTGTATAATGAAAAGGACGCGGCTCATTTTGGAAAAAGGTTTAACGGACGAAACGGAAAGTATTTTAAAATTGGGATATAAACCGAATTTAAAACCTTTCAAAAGTATAGGATA